>NC_009441.1:1524218-1829061 GCF_000016645.1 Flavobacterium johnsoniae UW101 | reverse complement strand
TTTTATTCCAGCAGAAACCAATCGATCTTTGTCTTATAAAATTGAATAAAGATGAACACACAGGAAACCATAAATTATAATCGCATTGCAGAAGCAATCGATTATATCAAAGCCAATTTTAAAGAGCAGCCAAATCTTGATGAAGTAGCTGAGAAAGTGCATTTGAGTCCGTTTCATTTTCAAAGACTTTTCAGCGATTGGGCAGGAACAAGTCCGAAGAAATTTTTACAATACACAAGTCTGGAACACGCTAAAAAACTACTCAAAGAAAATCAGGCAACCATTTCTGAAACCGCTTTCGAGACTGGACTTTCAGGAACAAGCCGACTTCACGATTTATTTGTAAATATCGAAGGAATGACTCCGGCGGAATATAAAAACGGCGGAAAAAATCTTGAAATAAATTACAGTTTTGCAGAAAGTCCGTTTGGAAATATTATTGTGGCTTCTACACAAAAAGGTGTTTGTTTTATGGCTTTCGCCGAAGATGAAATAACCGGATTTACTGCTTTGAAAGATAAATTTCCAAATGCTCAATTTTCAAAAAAACTAGATCTATCACAGCAAAATGCTTTATTTATTTTCCAAAATGACTGGAGCAGATTATCTGAAATAAAACTACATTTAAAAGGAACCGATTTTCAATTGAAAGTTTGGGAAACTTTATTAAAAATCCCAATGGGACAGCTTTCTACTTACGGTTCTATTGCACATCAAATTCAAAAACCAAATGCATCACGCGCCGTTGGAACTGCAATTGGCAGTAATCCTGTTGCGTTCCTAATTCCGTGTCATCGCGTAATTCAGTCTTCAGGAACATTTGGCGGTTATATGTGGGGAAATACCCGAAAAACAGCAATTATTGGCTGGGAAGGTGCGCAGGTAAATTCTCAATTATAATTTACGCCCAGTATTATTTTTGCCACGAATTACACGAATGTGTACGAATAATTTTTATCAAAAAACAGAAAAATTTGTGTAATTCGAGTAATTCGTGGCGGAAAAAAAATCTCAAACTAAAACTCTTATGCAAAATATACAATCTAAAATCGCTTCTCAAAATTGGGAAAACATAACAGAAACAATGCATGAAAATGGTTTTGCAGTTCTTTCCAACATTCTTAATAATGAAGAATGTGAAGCTTTAAAAGCTGAATATAGGAATCCTAGTTTATATCGAAAAACTGTTGTCATGGAACGTTATAGATTTGGTTTGGGCGAATACAAATATTTTAATTATCCGCTGCCGGATTTAATCCAGAATCTTCGTTCTTCAATTTATCCTAAACTAGCTCCAATTGCCAATGCGTGGATGAAAGCTTTAAATATTAATACTGTTTTTCCTCAAACTCATTCAGAATTGCTGCAGCAATGTCATGATAATAATCAGCTGAAAGCGACAGTTTTAATTTTAAAATATGGTAAAGGCGGATTCAACACGCTGCATCAGGATTTATATGGAGATGTTTATTTCCCCATTCAAATTGTGCTTTTCTTAAATGAACCTGATGAGGATTTTACAGGAGGTGAATTTGTATTGACACAGCAAACTCCAAGAGCGCAGTCTAAAGCTATTGTTTTGAAACCAAAAAAAGGTGATATTCTGGCTTTTACGACAAATTTTAGACCCGTAAAAGGCACGAAAGGCTATTATCGTGTTAATATGAAACATGGAGTAAGTGAAATTCATTCTGGTGAACGTTTTACATTGGGAATTATTTTTCATGACGCGCTTTCGTAAATATTTTTTCGCCACGAATTCACGAATTAAACTAATTCTATCCGCATAGATTTAAAAAAAATTAGTGAATTCATGGTGAAAAACAAAACACAACAATATGTTGCAACACAATAAAATTTCAGATTCAGAACTTCGAAGTAAAATTAAAAAAGGCGAAATTTGCTTTGGCGGTAACCAAAAGCTAAAAATCTACGGAACTTTAAAATGTGCTTCCGGAAAGAGAATGAAACGAGAGAATCGGGTTTTCTTTTCTTCTGAAGAAAATGCAAAACAAAATGGTTTCAGACCTTGCGGGCATTGTATGAAAATTGATTATCTAAAATGGAAAAATGGACTTATTTAATCCTCAAATAGACGAAACCACTAATCTGCTTCCAAAAGACGGAACTGTGAATTATTACGGTAAATTGTTTTCGAGAACAGAAGCAGATTTTTATCGCGATACTCTTTTAAACACTATCGAATGGAAAAATGATGAAGCCATTATTTTTGGAAAATTAATTTTAACTAAAAGAAAAGTGGCTTGGTATGGCGATAAGGAATTTGAATACACGTATTCGAATACTACTAAAAAAGCGCTTCCGTGGACTCCTGAATTACTAAAATTGAAAAGTTTTATTGAAGAAAAAACAGGAGAAACTTTTAATTCTTGTCTGCTTAATTTATATCATTCCGGCGAAGAAGGAATGGCATGGCACAGTGATGCTGAAAAAGATTTAAAGAAAAACGGTGCAATTGGATCAATAAGTTTTGGCGCCGAACGTAAATTTGCTTTCAAACATAAGGAGTCTAAAGAAACTGTTTCTATGATTCTGGAACACGGAAGTTTATTGGTCATGAAAGATGAAACGCAGACACATTGGCTGCATCGGCTTCCTCCAACAAAAAGCACTCAAAAACCCAGAGTTAATTTAACTTTTAGAACTATTGTAAGATAGAAATACTACTTCTTTTTTGTAACAACGTTTTCATACGAACGAATTAAAGCATCTTCAAACATTTCGGGTCTTACTCTCGAAAGTTCTACAATCGTCCAGCCTTGTTTTCCCCATTTATTTGGAATTTCATAGAAAATCTTTTCGCTTGACGCACAAAAAACGGACTGGTCTATTTCGTTTAATTTTAAAACAGCCTGATTATTTTTTTCATCAAAAGTGGCAAAAATCTTCTTTTTAATTCGAAAAGAGATTTTCTCAAAATGAGGTTCTTCAGTCGCATCTGGAAAAGACATTGCTAATTTTCGAAATTCTTCAATTGAAACCATACTATCATTTATAAAGATTAAAGCTTACTTTTTACCAGCCTTGATATAATCCATCTTTTAAAACCTCATCGTATTTTTCTTTATCAAAAGAATATAAGTTTGGGGCTTTGTGCGCGACATTGCTTTTCTTTTCGTCTAATTTGGTAAGAATTCCAATATTGGTGATTTTGCGTAAAAAATTTCGGCGGTCTAATTTTTTGTCTAAAATTGTTTCGTATAATTTCTGCAATTCCGGAATTGTAAATTTTTCAGGCAATAAGTTATAACCAATTGGCATTAAATTCAATTCGACTCTTAAAGTATCGAGAGCTTTATCCAAAATTTCACGATGATCTAAAATAAGTTCCGGAACTTCTTTGTGGTCAATCCATTCTACAATTTCGTTTCTGTTTATTGGATTAGGAAGAATCTTTGAAAAATCTACTAATGCATAATATCCAATTGTAACAAAACGTCTTGTCAGCCATTTTCCTAATTCAGGACTGATATCTAAATGTTTTAAGGCCTCATTATCAAAATGATTTTCATTTCGCTTAATTTTTCCAAACGTCGAAAATTGTCTCAAAAATACACCTTCTACACCGGTTCGTTCGTTTAAAACTGTTACTGCTGCAGTATCAATATCCTGATCAATTGGGATAAATCCGCCCGGAAGAGACCATCGTTCACTGTGAGGCGTATTAATAAGCAATACTTTTAACTGATTATCATGAAACCCAAAAATGACACAATCTATAGAAAGTCCCGGCTGGTAATTTTCATTATTTTCTAGTATAGATTTCAACATTTTTATTTTTAATTAACTCGTTTTAGATTTAATTAAGCATGCAATTTACTTTATTTTAAAAAAGTGTAACCTTCTTTTAGAAAATAAGTCTTATAAAAATAAACTAAGTTAACATAAATTTAAAAGTGTGCGAATCACAATTTTAGTTAAAATTACAAAACTAATCGAAAAAAGAAGTACATTGCGTCATAATAACACATTACGTGTGTAAATTGTTAAAATTCTGTTTTAAAACAAGAAAAAACTTATGAAATAGGATTTTCGTTATAAAAAGAATTTATATAGAAGTTAATTACAGAATTATGAATATCAATCCGTTAAAAAATATCAGTGAGAAAATTAGAAACAAAATCTGGTCTTCTTTTGGATTTGTTTCTAAGACTTATCTTCTTGAAGCTTCATTAAAATATAGTGAAGAACAAGAAAGAATTTTTAATCAGGTTATTGAACGAGAAGTTAAAAATAAAAAAACAAAGCGCGAAGCTCTTGATAAAGCTTTACTTGAATCTTATAAAGGAATTGGCGCTATGGATTTCATTAACACTGTCCTGAAATAATTGTATTAATTATTTTAGTTTTTATACGCTGCCTCACTTTTAGTGGGGCTTTTTTTATCTCGTTTAAGTTTTCGAAAATAACTGAACAAAATGTACTATTATTATATATTTTTGCTTTTCATAGTAAGAATATACACCGATAAAAATTGTAAAATTTATAAGCATGGAAAACACAGTAGAACAAGAAAATTATAAAATTCAAAAACCTGAAAACTGGGCTCCAAAAATTGATGACAATCAACTGATTGAATCTATAAAAGAATCTGATTTCTCAAACAAACAAGTTGAAGAAGGAAGAGATTTCTGCTACCTTTTAGATAAAGTTTATTATACAAGTGATAACGAAAATAGTGAGTATGCGTGTGTTGCTTATACTCTTAATGAACCTTCAAATCTTGAAAGTGCTTCGGTAAAAGATGTTGTAGTAGAAGAAAACGAAACGTATATTATTCATAGAATAAGCGTTTTAAGAGAAGGTGTCCTGATTGACAAAATTGCAGATACTAAAATAAAAGTTCTTGACAGCGAAAATCAAAGTGAAGGCGGTATTTTAAGCAGTAATAAAAAAGTAAATATTACGATTAAAGATTTACGTCTTTATGATGTTTTAATTACAGAAGATTCACGCGTAAAAGTTTTTACAGATCGTGATTTTATGAGAAAAGAATTTCTAAAATATGTTTACGTTACCCCAAGTACTTACTGGGCATACGGAAATTATAAATTTACTTTTATTAACGATCGTAAAGATCCTATTGCTTATAAAAAAGCATTTTTTAGAGACGATGAAGGAAATGTTTTAGAACCTGAAATTAAGCATCTGAAAAAAGGCGAAAGATTTGTAATTGAAAAACAGGACTACATCAACTTTTTTGATACTAACAGAGAAATTGCACCTTTTATCGATTTTGCAACAGACAGCAGCTGGGTTGATCTTGCTAATTACATTGCACCTCTTTACGAAGAAATCTACAGTAAAGCTTCTTTAAAAGAATTTGCTCCAAAACTTGTCGAGAAATTAGATGCTATTACAGATAAAGATGAACAATTACAGTTTGCAATAGATTACGTGCAGAATCATGTTTATTATATTTTTAATGCCGATGAAATGAACGGCCACAAGCCGCAGGAACCCTCTGTAACCTATGAAAATAAACAAGGTGACTGCAAAGCAAAGTCGGTTTTATTAAAGGTAGTTTTAGATTATATTAATGTTGATTCTTCTGTAGTATTGGTTAACTTTAATACTGATCATTACATTACACATTACCTGCCGTCGTTATTGACTTTTAATCATGTAATCTTAAAAATCAATTACAAAGGCGAAACGTATTTTATTGATGCAACATCAAGAGACGAATTTGGGTTAATTGAAAATCGCGGTTTTATTTATTTCCTGCATTATCTGGAAGTAAAACAAAATCAGGGATTACAAATTAGAGAACCTCACAAATTTTCTTATTATGGCATTAATGAAAAAGTAGATTTCAGCGCTCAAAATAGTATCGGAAAATTAAAACTGGTTACGACTTATAAAGGAAATCGTGCCAATTACATGCGCAAATATTTTAAGAATACCAATAAAAGAGAGATCGTAGACAGCTGGAATAATTTCTTGTTTTATACTTTGAATTATTCAAATGACAGAAACGGAACTGATATTAGAACTATTTTTAAAGATGCTGTTATTGAAATTGTAAGCGATGATAAAAAGCTGAACGAGTTTACTATTCAATATAATGCCGAGATCGAAAATCCATATTTTACAGATCAGCAGCAAAATCGTTTTTTAATGTATTTTGACCGAAATATGGTTAAAAACGGCGCCCGCGATTTTATGCATACCGATATTCCTTTCTGGCATAATTTTGATAACGAAAAATATGAAGTCAATTTATTGACTGATCAAAAAATAGATACTCAGGAAAAATATACTATTCAGGAAAGTACTATTAACAATCCTTATTTTGATTATACCAGCCGTAAAAAAGTAACCAAAAACGGTGCATCGATTTACATTGATTACAAACCATTGGTAAATCTTGAAATTCCGCAGAAAGATTTTGAAGAATTTAGAAATGCGCACCATACAGTTGCCGACAGTAATTTCGGGATTGGAATTGATATTATTGAACAAGGGTTATTGAATATGCTGAAATACAGCTTCAAGAAACGTTTAAAATAATAACATATAAAAAACGGGGCTTTCAAAGGCCCCGTTTTTATTTCATTACTTTTCAAGTAATTCAAAATCTGATCTTAATTTAATATCTGCAGATGAAGAACCAATCATAAGTTCAAAATCTCCAGGTTCTGTTGTCCATTCTAGTTTATCGTTATAGAATGAAAGTTTTTCTTTGTCAATTGTAAATTCAATAGTTTTAGATTCACCCGCATTTAATTTCACTTTTTCGAAATCTCTTAATTCTAAAACCGGACGCACCACTGATCCAAATTTGTCTTTTAAATACAATTGTGCTACTTCTTCTCCTGCCACTTTTCCAACATTTGAAAGTTTAAATGAAACTTTAATGGTTTCATTGCTTTTTATTTTTGTTGAAGAAAGTTTCAAATCAGAATAACTAAATTGTGTATAGCTCAAACCGTATCCGAAAGGAAATTTAGGTGAGTTTTTTAAATCGATATACGCCGAAACATAATTGGTTTCGTTTTCTGTTTTAGCTGGTCTTCCTGTACTAAAATGATTGTAGTAAATAGGAATTTGTCCTACTTCTCTAGGAAAAGTCATTGGTAATTTCCCTGACGGATTATAATCTCCAAATAAAACATTAGCAATTGCATTTCCAGCTTCGGTTCCTAACCACCAAGTGTATACCACTGCCGGAACATTATCTGCAGTCCAGTTAAAAACAAGAGGTCTTCCAGCATTAATTAAAACTACAACCGGTTTTCCTGTTGCCTGAATTGCTTTTACTAAATCTTCCTGAACGCCTGGTAAATGAATATCGCTTCGGCTTTTTGCCTCACCGCTCATGTCACGTCTTTCTCCAATACTTAAAATTACAACATCGGCTTGTTTTGCAGTTTCAACAGCTTCAGCAAAACCATCTTTATTTGTCCCTTCTATTTCACACCCTTTTGCATATAATAACTTCGTGTTTTTGCCAACTTTATTCTGTAAGCCATCCCATTGAGAAACAATCCATTTATTATAGTCAACTTCAGGAAGTTCTACAGACCAGAATCCCATGTTTTCTTTGTATTCTTTTACCATAGGTCCAATGAAAGCAATCGTTTTTACGCTTTTAGATATTGGTAAAGTCTGGTTTTCATTCTTTAATAAAACAATACTTTTTTGAGCAACATCAAGAGCAGCCTTTCTGTGTTCCGGATTGTTTAAAGCTTTTTCTGCTCTCTTCTCATCAGAATATCTGTAAGGATCATCGAATAAACCTAATTCAAATTTCTTGCGAAGAATACGTTTTACAGCATCATCAATTAAATCAACAGAAACTCTTCCTTCTTTAACTAATTGTGCCAGATTATAACGGTAAGCATTACTTTCCATATCCATATCGCTTCCGGCTGTAATAGCTGAGTATGCGGCTTCTTTTAGGTTTTTTGAATAACCGTGCGCTACCATTTCGCCAATAGAACCCCAGTCAGAAACTACAAATCCCTGAAAGTTCCATTTTCCTTTTAAAATATCACGTTGTAAATGTGCATTTCCAGTTGCAGGAATTCCGTTAATATCATTAAATGAATTCATGAATGTTGCTGCACCAGCGTCTAAAGCTGCTTTAAAAGGCGGTAAATAAGTTTCCCAAAGCATTCTTTCGCTCATATCAACAGAATTGTAATCTCTTCCGCCAACTCCAGCTCCATAAGCTGCGAAGTGTTTTACGCATGCCATTACAGAATTTAGATCTCCTAATTTATTTCCCTGAAAACCTTTTACTCTTGCATAGGCAATTTTAGAACCTAGATAAGTATCTTCTCCTGCACCTTCCATTACACGTCCCCATCTTGGATCACGGCTGATGTCGACCATTGGAGCAAATGTCCAGTGAATACCGCTTGCAGAAGCTTCTGTTGCAGCCACTCTTGCCGCTAATTCAATTGCCTGTAAATCCCAGCTGGCAGCTTCGGCTAAAGGCAGAGGAAAAGTAGTTTTGTATCCGTGAATAACATCCTGACCAAATAACAACGGAATTTTTAATCTTGACTGCATTGCCAGTTCCTGATATTGTCTGGTATATTTTGTTCCGATGATGTTCAGCATCGAACCAATTAACCCGGCTTTGATTTCAGATTGTTTGTTTGGGTTAATAGTAATTGGACCTGTCGCCTGATTGTCTCCAGTGTATTGGTTTAGCTGGCCTATTTTTTCTTCAATAGTCATTTTTTTCAACAGATCATTTACTTTTTGATCTATTGTTTGCTGCTGTGCCGACGCAAAAAGCGAAAGCATAAACAGAGTAATTGTGGTTACTTTTTTCATAGTTTAAGTTTTTACCAAACGTAGGTAGCTGCTGCACCAGCGTTTAATGTGGTTGCGATTTGTTTTTGATTGTATTTAATATTGAATGTTTCTGCTGAAGCTCCATCATTTTCTACGATCAAAACAATTTTTCCCTGTGGTGTTTTAAAAGCAACATTATAAAGGTTTCCGCTTACATTACTTCCTATTCTCACTGAACCTTCTGGAACAAATTTAGAAGCATGGCCTATAATATAATATCCTACTTCTCTTTTAATATTCTGATTTTGATCAATCATTAATGCCCCTTTACAAGTTGAGCATCCGCCCGGTGTAAAAGGTTTGTAATACTCATCGTTTGCTAATCCCCATGAAAGGGCATTTTTACTCCAATTACGCATTGAACCAATTACAACATTTTTGACGCTCCATTTCAAATCGTTTTCAAAACTGCTTTTTGATCCTGTATATTGTTCTGTAAAATATAAATCTTTATCTGGAAATTCATTATGAACGGTTGATAAAGCACTAATGTCTCCTTCATATAAATGAAAAGCTGAACCAGCCACAAAAGGATTGGCTTTGCTGTCTCTTAAAATAGTCAAAGGATATTCGGGTTTGTTACAATTATGGTCGTAAACAATAATTTTGGTTTTAATTCCTGCTGCTTTAAATGCCGGTCCTAAATGATTTCCTACAAAATCTGCCTGCTGTTCTGCCAGCATTAATAAACTTGGATTGTTTCCGGGATGTAATGGCTCATTTTGAGGTGTAATAGCATCAATAATAATTCCATGTGATTTCATCGCCTGAATATATTTTACAAAATACTGAGCATATACTTCATAGTATTTGGGCTGTAAACTTCCTGCTTTAGAACTTCCGTTGTCTTTCATCCAAACCGGAGGTGACCAAGGCGATCCCATTATTTTTATCTTAGGATTTATTTTTAAGATATCCTGTAAAACCGGAATCACATCGTTTAAATCCGGACCTAAATTGAAATGTTCTAATTTTAAATCTGTTTGTCCTTCCGGCATATCATCATATGAAAAAACTTTCTCATTCAAATCAGATGCTCCAATACTAATTCTAAGGTAACTCAAACCAATTGCATCGCCTTTTCTTGAAAATAATTCCTGAAGCAGGGCTTCTTTTTTGGTTTTATCCAATTTCATGATTGCCTGCGCGCTTCCTCCTGTTAACGAAAAACCAAAACCTTCTATGGTTTGGAATTTTTGAGAGGGATCAATCTCAATAGTCTGGTTTGAATTAATTTCTGAATTAAAAACTAAGTCTTCTTGTTTTTTCAGTTTTGAAGTTTCATCTGTTGTTGTTATCCAGGATTCTGCTTTATCAGAATTGGAAACAGCATTTTTTGAAGATCCGCACTTTATCTGCACAGCAATAAGCGGCAGTAAAAGCAGGATTTGAAGTTTTTTGTTGATGTTTATCATTTTAATCTATTTCTATAAAAACAGGCAAATGGTCCGACGGATATTTTAAATCTTTCGAATCACTCAGCACTGCATGTTTTTGAACTGTTAGTCCGCTGTTTTTTGAAATAAAAATATAATCCAGCAATAATGTAACAGGTTCATTGTGTTTAAAATCATTGAATGTTCCTGATGGTCCAAACGGTTTTTCTTTTGAAACATCTTTTGTATCATCCATTACTTTTTTAATTTCTGCAATTTGAGCTGTTTCTGGCTCTGAGTTAAAATCACCCATTAAAAAAGCCGGGTAATTTTTTGTGTTTAATTCTTTCATTTTTGAAAGAGCAAGCTGAACACCTTTTATCCTTGCCACTTCGCCCATGTGATCCAAATGCAGATTAAAAACGTAAAATGTTTTTTTTGTTTTAAGATCTTTAAAAAGTCCGTAAGTACAAACACGATTACAGGCAGCATCCCAGCCTCTTGAAACTACATTTGGTGTTTCTGACAGCCAAAATGTATTGGAATCTAAGACTTTAAAACGATCTTTTTTATAATAAATCGTACAAGCTTCTCCTAATCCTCCTTCTTCACGCCCTACTCCAAATTTGCTGTAATTTGGTAAAGCTGAAGCTATGTAATTAACCTGACCCGGTGTTGCTTCCTGAACTCCAAAAATATCCGGACTATAAAATTGTATTTGAGAAGTAAAATAATCCTTTCGTTTTGGCCATGCATTTTCTCCATCTGATGCAACATCTAAACGAATATTGTAGGTCATAATTTTTAGATTCTGACCGTAAAATGTACTGCTTACCAAAAGGAGCATTACTACAAAAACAATTGAATTTATCTTTTTCATCTTTAAAAAAATTTAATCTGTAAAGCTAATGTTTCCGAAGCCTTAAAGAAAAAAACTTATTTAAAAGTTATGTTAATTAAAGTTGTTACTATCATTAGTATCAAATATATCATAACTATAATTTTTGCTATTTTGTTTAAACCTGTAAAACCATAAGACTTTACAGGTTTAGTAATTTATTTCAACAGAAAATCTTTTTTTTGATCTCCTATCTGAACAGTAAAAGATCCTTTTTCAGAAATCCATTTTAAATCTTCGTTTACAAATTGAAGATCTTTTTGTTTTAAAGTGAATTTTACTGTTTGAGTTTCATTTGGTTTTAAACTTATCTTTTCAAATCTTTTTAAAGATTTAAATTCAGGTGTAATACTTGCAACGTTATCAGACAAATACAATAAAACGGATTCTTTTCCTGCTCTCGTTCCTGAATTTGTAACATCTACCGAAACATTTACTTCATCTGTATTATTGATTTCTGTTTTATCAATTTTTAGATTTGAATAAACAAAAGTGGTATACGATAATCCGGTTCCAAATTCAAACTGAGGAGAATAACTTTTCTCGTATTTGGCGTCATTATTCTGTTCTCCTTCAGAAATACTTTCTGTATATTTTCTATTGTATTTTTCTAAAGAGTTGGGATATCTAGGATAATTATAAGGCAGTCTTCCACTTGGATTTACGTCTCCGTATAAAATATCAACTAAGGCTCTTGCTCCTTCATTTCCCGGAAGATAACATTGAACAACAGCGCTCATTTTGTCTTCAAAATTGCTTATTAATCTTGGTCTTCCTTCATTTAAAACTAAAATAATCGGCTTATTTACTTTTGCTAAAGCTAAAGCTAGTTTTATTTGAGAAGCACTCATATAAAGATCGCTGATATCGCCCGGAGTTTCTGTATAGTTTTTTTCTCCTAAGCATAAAACGATTTTAGAAGCGTTTTTTGCCAATTCTACTGCTTTCTGAATTTCTGCATCGTCTTCTTTTTCAAGATCTGCACCAGCTGTATATAATACATTTTCTTTACCTAATTTATTTTGAAAAGCTTCTAAAATGGTGAATTTATCAGCTGCATAAGTATCTGAGTTTTCGCCCTGCCAGGTATATGACCAGCCTCCGTTAAGGTATTTCATACTATTGGCAGTTGCACCTGTAACCAAAACTTTTTCGTTTTTACTTAATGGCAGAACTGATGCGTTGTTTTTTAATAAAGTAATCGATTCTGCGGCAGTATTATAAGCTTCTTCGATATGCTCTGCTGATCCAAATTTTGGATAATCTTTTAAATCTGCTACCGTATTTTGAAACAAATTCAGTTCAAATTTCATTTTTAAGATTCTCGAAACGGCATCATCGATTCTTGATACTGGTACTTCTCCTTTTTTAACTAAATCTAATAAATCAGTATAAAAAGAAAATTCTTCAGGAACCATACTCATATCGATTCCGGCCATAACAGCAATTCGAACAGCATCACGTTTCGATTCGGCAACTTTGTGTCTTGTGTACAGATAAATGATATCTTTCCAGTCAGTAACGACAACGCCAGAGAAACCTAATTCTTTTTTAAGGATATCAGTAATTAAGTGTTTGCTTGCATGAACTGGAGTTCCGTTGATTTCTCCTGAGCTTACCATTACGCTTTTTGCACCTGCATTAATAGCTGCCTGATAAATCGTTAAGTCATATTGTCTTAAAAGTCTTTCCGGAATAATGCTTGGTGTTCTGTCTTTTCCTGTCGTAGTGCTTCCGTAGCCTATGTAATGTTTCATGCAGGAAGCTACGCTGTATTTAGAACCTACATTGTTATTTCCTTCAAATCCATCAACTAAAGCTACTGCCATTTTTGATGATAAATAGGCGTCTTCTCCAAATGATTCCCACATTCTTGACCAGGCTGGATTTCTTGGAAAATCTAAATCTGGCGAGAAAACCCACGGAATTGAAGAAGCTCTTGTTTCATAAGCTGAAATAGCTGCTCCTCGTTTTACTAAATCGGTATTAAAAGTTGCTGCCAAACCTATTTGCTGAGGAAATAATGTTGCACCAGCTGTATAACTTGCTCCGTGAATAGCATCGATACCGTATAGCACAGGAATTTTTAGCCTTGTTTTATTTGCCTCAATTGTAATGGCCTGCATAGTTTCCTGCCATCTTTTTAAAGTTGGAGCTCCCGGATTGGGTACATTTAATATAGAACCAATATGATAATCCTGAATTCCCTGCTTTAATTTTGCAGCATCAAAATATCCCGGTTTTTTAGCATCTTCAAAAATTGTTACTGTAATTTGGGTCATTTGTCCCACTTTTTCTTCAAGCGTCATTTTTGATAATAATTCAGAAACTTTAGCATCAATTTCTGCTTTATTATTTTTAACCTGCTGGCTCCAGACTGCTCCGCAAAAAAGGAACATAAGCGCACAAAAAATACTGTTTTTCATTTTATACTTTTAATATTAATATCAAATAATGTCTTAGTATACCAGTGTCTGCATTGCATGTGCCGGTATGGTAATGGTATATTTTTGAGAATTAATTGTTATGTTGTAAACCACACTTTTGTTTTCCTGATTCATGATTATTGTGGCAATCTTTCCATCAGTATTTTTAAATGAAGTACTTAGAAGTGACTTGTTACTTACCGTTTCATTTATTCTTTTTGCATCAGGACGAATGAATTTTGAAAAATGCCCTATATAATAATACATTGGTGTATAAATTAGCTGTCCTGAATTGGTATCGGCATGAATTGGAGCAAAACAAAAATTACCTACATGATTTGGCCCTCCGTTTTGATCCAAAAGAATATTCCAGTCTGTCCAGCCTACCGTTCCGTTATTGAAATCGTTAATCATATTAAGTCCATAACGTTCAGCATTGCCCCAAAACTGGTATTTTGAAGCATCAAATTTTTCAATACATCCTTCTGTAAAAAGTAAATTTTTGTTTGGAAAAGCTTCGTGAACTTTAGCTACTGATTCGAATTTTGGCGTGCCTCCATTCCATGTTTCATACCAGTGAAAACCAATTCCCCAGGCATATTTTGAAACTTCAGGATCAGAAAAAACAAGCTGTGCTCTTTTTTCTAACATGTCTCCACGGTTGTGATCCCAGATTATTATCTTTTTCGAACCAAGTCCTTCATTTTCAAGAGTCGGTCCTAAGAAATTTTTTAGAAAATCTCTTTCGGCTTCAGGAGTGTAGATACAGGATTCCCATCGCTGTTTTGCCATAGGCTCATTCTGGATGGTTAATCCCCAAATTGGAATACCTTCTTTTTCATATTCCTTTATAAATCTGGCATAATACTTTGCCCATGATTGTGCAAATTCAGGCAATAGAACGCCGCCGTGTAAAATATCATTATTGTCTTTCATGAAAGCTGGGGGACTCCAGGGACTAACAAATAAAGTTAATTTTCCGCCGGCATTTTCAATTGCTTTTTTAAGTAATGGTATTCTATATTTTCTATCGTGATCAATATTAAAAGTTTTTAAATCTTTGTCTCCTTCACTGATATAAGTATAACTTTCACTGCTAAAATCACAGCTATGAATATTTGTTCTTGCAAGCGAATATCCAATTCCTTTATTCTTATCATAATACGCCGTTAGAAACTCTTGTTGTTTATCTGCCGGTAATTTTGCGAAAACTTCGGCACTTGCATCAGTTACAGCACCTCCGATTCCTAAGAAAGTCTGAAAGGTTTTAGCCGGATCTACTTCTATCGAAACTGCTGTATTTGCTAAAGATTCCTTTGAAATAAGGTCATTTGAAAGTGACAATCTTAAACTTGAGTTCTCTGCAGTTGTATACACATCTAACTTTTTACCTGAAACAGATAAATCAATCTTAGAAGAATCAGCATGTTTTGACGGAGAACAACTCAGCTGTAAAATTAGTATCGATGTCAGTACTATACTTTTTGTTGATATCATGTTTTTATGAATAGAAAAACTGTTTTATGATAAATTAATATACTAGTGTCTGGATTGCATGAGCAGGAATTTTTACAATTGCTTTTTCCTCAGCAATAATAAAATTGTATGTAATTTCATTATCGGTATGATTCATAACAATAGTTGCCATTTTGCCATCGGTATTTAAAAATGACGTGCTCAATAAATAGCTTCTGCTTACTGAAGAACTTACACGAACTGCATTTGGGCGAATGAATTTTGAAAAATGTCCAATGTAATAATAAGATGGTGTGTAAATTAATTCTCCTGTAACAGTATCAGCATGAATTGGAGCAAAACAGAAATTACCAACGTGATTTGGCCCGCCAAATTGATCTAAAAGGATATTCCAGTCAGTCCATGCAACAGTTCCGTTATTAAAATCGTTTATCATAGAAGTTCCGTATCGTTCTGCATTTGGCCAAAATTGGTATTTTGCCGCATCAAATCTTTCGACACATCCTTCGGTAAACATTAGTTTTTTATCAGGATAAGCTTCGTGCACTCTGGCAACGTTTTCAAACATTGGCTGTGCACCTGTCCAGGTTTCATACCAATGAAAACCTAATCCCCATACATATTTTGAAGCTTCCGGATCTGAGAAAATAACATTGGCTCTCTGTACCATTAAATCTCTGTTATGATCCCATGCAATAATTTTTACATCTCCAAGTCCTTCTTTTTTAAGTGTTGGCCCTAAGTAGTTTTTTATATAATCTCTTTCTTCTTCTGCAGTATATAAACAAGATTCCCAAGTCTGTGTTGCCATTGGTTCATTTTGCACCGATGTCCCCCAGATTGGAATACCTTCTTTATTATATGCTTTTATAAATTTTGCGTAAAAATTTGCCCATGGCTGGAAATATTCCGGAAGTAATTTTCCGCCCTTAAGTACGCTTTTATTACTTTTCATGAATGCATTTGGTGACCAGGGCGTAGCGTAAGTCAGTAGCTTTCCTCCTGCAGTTTTTATAACATCTTTAATTAATGGGATTCTGTATTTTCTATCATGATCAATTGAAAACGTTTTTAAATCTTTATCTCCTTCTTCGATGTAAGAATAGCTTCCACTGCTAAAATCAGAGCTTTGAATCGTTGTTCTTAGCAATGAATACCCAATTCCTTTTTGAGCATCGTAATAAGCATTTAAAAATTCGGTTTGTTTTTCTTTTGATAATTTAGCAAAGATCTCAGCACTGGCATCTGTTACAGCACCTCCAATCCCCATAAAGGTTTGAAACTTTTTTGAAGGTTCTACAAAAACTGATATTTCGGTTTCAACAGGTTGTTTCGACGCTGTAAAACTTAAGTTGTCTGTAGCAGTTAGTTTAAGATTCGTATCTGCTGCAGTAGTATAAACAGTTATTTTTTTGTTGGCTGTTGTAAATTTCTGTACCTGCTTTTTTGGGTTTGTTTGTGAAAAAACAGATAAAGAGAAACATAAACAAGTTGTGATAATAAATTTCATTTTTTTCATTGTATATGTTTGTTAGTCTATAGGCTTTTGATTTATTTTTCTTGGAAATTAAGCACAGACTGATTTAAAAAATAGCCCATAATCAATAAAGAATATGGGCTATTCTGACAACCAAACTTAAACTTAACTTAACTCAAAATATATTAATAAATGAACTTGTTTGAAGAGTAGATTATTCCGATTAATCTATCATTCGGCTCAAACATTAACATATGTATTTTTTAATAATTTTGGTTCTGAACCATTTTAGTGTTGTTAAACTCACTATAAGGAATTGGGAATGCTTCGTTTTTGTTAGCAGTAAATCCTTTAAAAGCAAGTTTTGCTGCTGCCTGACCTGTTCTTATTAAGTCAAACCAACGGTGTCCTTCTCCTGCAAGTTCTAATCTTCTTTCTGCATAAATTGCGTTTAAAGAAACTGGTACTGATGCCAGCCCAACTCTCGCTCTTACAGCATCAAGTAATGCTTGTGCTCTTGCTCCTGTTCCTCCTAAAGCTTCAGCTTCCATTAAATATGTATCAGCTAAACGAATAACATAAGTGTTAATTCCAAAGTTTAGGAAAGGGTTTGCAGCTTTAATATCTTCATTAACTGGTGCATATTTTATAAAGTGGTACCCTGTTTCGTTATAACTGTCAGTATACTTTAAAAGTCCGTTTGGATCATCATTTCCAGTACCTCTGTAAGTTCCTGCATCAAAAATTGTAGAAGCATAACGAGGATCTCCCTGCATAGCAGTTTGTAAATCTTTTGTAACTACCATGAATCCCCATCCATTGATGTAATCTGGCAATCCGGCAGTAACACCTGCTTCTTTTCTTGAATAATCTCTAATACCCATTAACTGAGCCGCTACGTTACCTTCATCATCACCTCTTTCAAAGTTACCCCAATCAGCATTTGATTTATCAGAGTAGCTGATTTCAAGAATTGACTCACTATTAAACTCATGTAATTTATCCCATAATTGAGCAAAATTATCCATCAATTTATAACCATAGCTGCTAGTTCCTCCTGGAGTACCATTTACTAAAGCGAACTGTGCTGCTGCTTCAGGTTTTTTATTGTCATATAAATAAGCTTTTCCTAAAAGAGCTGTTGCTGCTCCTTTTGTCAAACGTCCTAATTCATTAGCTGGTAATGTTATTGGTAAGTTTGGAATTGCTTCAATTAAATCTTTTTCAATTTGAGCATAAACATCTGCTGGTGCAGCCTGCATAACCAAAGGAATTTCTTCTTTTGTTAATGGCGTCAAAATCAATGGAACATTTTTAAACATTCTTACAAGGTCTAAGTAGTAATAAGCACGTAAAGCTTTTACTTCTGCCATGAATCTTGCTTTTTTAGTTTCATCCATAGGAATACCAGGCAATTTTACCACCATGATATTACATCTTGCAACCCCTTTATAATAATCTGCCCAAATATTTGGCGGTATATTAGTTGGAGTAATAGAATAATTTGATGCTACCTGAAGTCCTGGCTGGTCACCTGCTCCTCCTCCTCCTGCATAAAAATCATCTGATGCAGAATTTAAGAATAACAAAGGTGCGTTTTCCATAGCTCCAGCATATTTACCTAATTTATCATATGCAGCTACTAAACCAGAATAAGCTTCTGTTTCATTTCTGTAAAAATCTTGTTCGAGTACAACTCCATCACCTTTTACTTCCAACTTTTCATCTGTATCGCACGATGCAAGTGCCAATAACACTCCAAAAGCGATAAATGATTGTTTAAAACTTATAAGTTTCATAATATTTTATTTTTTTAATTAAAATTGCAAATTAACTCCTAACATGTACGATTTTGCCTGAGGATAGTATCCTCTGTCAACACCTTGTACATTGTTCATTCCAGCTGTAGTAGGTCCTCCAATTTCTGGATCAAAACCAGTGTATTTTGTAATCGTAAACAAGTTTTCTCCAGTTAGGTACAGTCTTACTTTTGTTAATGAAATACTGTTTATCCATTCTTGTGGGAATGAATATCCAAACTGAATTGTTTTGAATCTGAAGAAATCACCTTTTTGTAAATTAAAATCAGATGGATTACTAAAGTTTTTGTTTGTATCGTCAACAGTAACTCTAGGATAAGAATTTGTTGATCCTGGTCCTGTCCAACGACCTAAAACTTCTGTCTGGTAGTTCGCATTTGTAATATCTAATCTTCGTAATCCTTGATAAATCATGTTTCCGCCAGCTCCCTGACCAAAAACTAATAAATCAAATCCTTTATAGTCTAAGTTTAAAGTTAAACCGTAAGTAAATTTAGGTAATGAAGTTCCTAAGAAATCTCTATCGTTACCGTCAATTTTACCATCTCCGTTTAAATCCTGCCAACGGAAATCTCCTGGTTTAGCATTTGGCTGGATTACTACACCTGCTGCATTTTTGTAATTATCGATATCTGCCTGAGTCTGGAAAATACCGTTTGTTTTAAATCCGTAAAATGAGTTATAAGCCTGACCAACCTGAGTTCTGTTGATTTCGTAAGAAGTCGATTGTACTGTTTCATCTCCTGCAATAAAATTCACTCCTTTATCAATATAAGTGATTTCATTTTTGATGTAAGAGAAGTTTCCGTTTACAGAAAGATTCAATGCACCAATTTTTTTACGATATCCTAATTCAATATCAACACCTCTATTTTCCATATCTGCTAAGTTGGCATAAGTATCACCACTTGCTCCAACATATCCAGGAATTGGCACTTTCATTAAGATACCTGATGTCTTTTTGTTAAATAAGTCAACACTTAAATTGAAGTCGTGGAAAAGTGTACTTTCAAAACCAATGTTTGCTTGTTTAGTTTCTTCCCATTTCAAATCAGGGTTTGGAATAGCGTTAGGGCTTTGTCCTGGAACTGGTGTTCCTCCAATAGTATAATTTCTTTTGTTACCAATAGTTGAAAGGTATAAGAAATCAGGAGAAGAGTCATTTCCTGTTACACCATAACCTCCTCTAATTTTTAAACTAGTTACAACATTATTTTCTTTCCAGAATCCTTCTTTAGATGGTACCCATCCAAGAGATACTGAAGGGAAAGTTCCGTATTTGTGGTTTGGTCCAAATCGTGTAGAACCATCACGACGAATAATACCTGTAAAAATATATTTTTCTTTATAATCGTAATTTAATCTTGAGAATAAAGACTCTACTCTGTGCTCAACTGCTGTTGAATTATAAGCATTAACAAATTTATCAGCCAATGGGATATCTACATTGAAAGAAGCTTCGTCATGAGTAGTTGCTGGAATTCCTTGGTAAGTAGCATCGTTACCTGATGTAATACCATCTACATAAGTACCTTTACCAATTAAGATACTGAAATTGTGATCACCAAATTTCTTAGTATAATTTAAAGTGTTTTCCCAGTTCCAGCTGAATGATTTTTTGTATGATCTGAACAATTCATTTTTATCTCTTTTTGTAGCTCCGTTTAAGTAGAAAACTGGAGTAAAATTGTCAGAACCATAATAAGCTAATTTTGCACCAGCAGAAGATTTAAATTTTAAACCTGGCAATAACTCTGCTTCAATAAAAACATTACCAACAAAATTTTCTGCAAAATCATTATTTCCTAATCTTGTCTGCGTGTATGCTAATGGGTTTGTGTTTTCCTGTGTTACAATAGTAGAAATACCATAGTAATGACCATTTGCATCTTTTAGAGTATTTGGATTAGCATAAATTGAACCTGGACCTGTTTTAGAAGGATCAGTTTCAATAACTGGAGTCAACGGATCTAAGTTGATTGCAGATGCTAACGGTCCTCCAAATTCGTCATTTGTATTACCAATTCCGATCGTTTTTTCATTAGAATATCCTAAAGTCTGACCAACTTTAATGAATTTTCCAATTTTATGATTAGAGTTTAATCGGATATTTTTTCTTGTGTAATTAGAAATATCTGTAGTAACAATACCTTCCTGATCTGTAATACCAAAAGACATATAGAATGTAGAAACATCATTACCTCCGCTGAAGCTTAATTCGTGAGAATAACGCTGTGCATGATTGTTAAAAATAGCATCCTGCCAATTTGTACCTTTTCCATAATTTATAGGCTGGCCGCTTCCATTAACAGTTGGAAACAATGGCGCTTTACCTCCATTAGTATACGCTTCGTTCATGATTGTTACATATTGAGAAGCATCTAATAAATCGATCTTCTTTGCTGCCTGAGATGTACCTGCAAATCCAGTATAGTTTACAGAAATTTTTCCTGCTTTACCTTTTTTAGTAGTAACAATGATAACCCCTGCTGCTGCACGAGAACCATAAATAGCTCCAGAAGCACCGTCTTTTAAAACCTCGATTGATTCAATATCTGATTGATTCAAATAACCAATACCACCGTTGTCTACCACAACACCATCAACAACCCATAGAGGATCATTATTGTTTAATGTAGTAAATCCACGAATTCTAATTGTAGAAGCAGAACCTGGCTGACCAGCATTTGCTGCAATAGAAACCCCAGAAACTCTACCTTGTAAAGACTGCTCAATTCTGGTAATTGGAAGATTTTCTAAATCCTTTCCTTTTACACTAGAAATTGCTCCTGTAACAACGCTTTTCTTTTGAACTCCGTATCCTACAACAACAACTTCATTTAAGTTTTGAGATTCCGGCTGAAGTTTTACACTTATTTTGTTTCTTCCATTTACTGCTTCCTGTACAGTAACGTATCCAACAAAACTAATTGTTAAAGTTCCATTAGAAGGAACATTGATCTGAAATTTTCCATCAAAGTCAGAAGCTGTAGCTTTATTTGTTCCTTTAATTAAAACTGTTGCTCCCGGGACGGGCATTCCACTTTCATCATTAATAGTTCCGGTTACCGTAACATCCTGTGCCATTGCGATAACTGAGAACAATAGAGATGAAACACAAAAGATAAGTAATTTTGTTAATTTCATTTTTCTAAAAATTTTGGTTAATTAATTAGTAATTTGATGCAATAATAAAGTTAAATTTTTACTATTGGTAATTAAATTTCATTACAAAAACACATCAAACTAAATTTTTATACATTACAAAAACACATCATTTTTTTTATAAAAAACTGATTTTTAATATTTTAAATAAAAAATATTGAATGTTATTAAAATGTTAATTACAAAAATAAACACTACATTTATTGAAAAACAATTATTTTAGCTTTTCTAGGAAAAAATCAAGAAAAAGTACTGATTAACAACACCGTTATTTAAGATTAAATCAAAAAACAAAACATTTCTTATAAAAATACTCTCATAAAATTATGAAATTCATAAAATCATTTTTTTTAACGTTTGTACTTATACATCTGTCAAATATGCTGTCTGGGCAGGTAAAAAATATTGGATTACCTCAAATAAAAAATTATAAAAGAACAGAATATAAAGGAGGAACTCAAAACTGGAATATAGATCAGGATAAAAATGGAAATATTTACTTTGCCAACAACAGCGGCTTGATTCAATTTGACGGATCAACCTGGCATAAATATTCTTTACCTAACGGAACTGCAATTAGAAGTGTTAAGATTGATTCAGACGGAAAAATTTTTGTGGGAGGAAATGATGAATTTGGATATTTTAACAGCGACCAAAAAGGTGTTTTAAGGTATCACTCTCTTTCAAAATTAATTGATAAAAGCACTAACAAGAATATCAATTTAATATGGAGAATACATATATATAAAGGAGAGGTAATTTTTCAGTCATTTACAAAAGTGTTTTTCTACAAAAACAATAAATTAAGACATATTAATGCTCCCAATAAATTTCAATTTTCATTTTTAGTAAATAATAAACTTTATTTTCAGGATAAAGTATTAGGAATTCTGGAATACAAAAACCAGAAACTAAAACCAATTGAAGGCTCAACTGTTTTTAATGATAAGGAAATATGGTCTGTATTTCCTCTTCCGAATAACAAACTATTAATGGCTACACTTGAAAAAGGACTTTTTGTTTCAGATGGGAAATCGGTTACGCCATGGAATACGGAAGCAAATGACTTCATCAAAAAAAACACATCGCTGGGCGGATGTATAATTAAAAATAAATTTATAGTTTTAAATTCAGTTCTAAATGGATTTATCGTCTGCGATTTAAACGGAAAAATAATTCAGCATCTTAATCGTCAAAAAGGCCTTCAAAATAATACCATTTTAACTTCATTTGTAGACAATAAAAACAATCTCTGGCTTGGACTTGATAATGGAATTACATTTATCAATGAAAACTCTCCTTTTACTTTTTTCGATTACAGCTATAATATAGGAACCGTCTATTCTTCGGTAATTTTTAATCAAAATTTATATGTAGCAACCAATCAGGGATTATTTTATCATCCTTGGAATAAATCATTTAAAGACGAACCTTTTAATAAAGTAGAAGGTACAATTGCTCAGGCCTGGAATGTTCAGGTAATAAACAATACTTTATTATGTGCCAGTAACAGCGGAGCCTTAGTAATAAACAACAATAAGGTGTCAAAAATTTTAGACACAAAAGGATATTTTGGTTTTAAAGCCATTCCCGGCCATGATAATTATATAATAGGTGAAAGCTATAATGGCTTTTCGATATTTAAAAATGGGCCAAACGGAATTGAATATGTTAATCAGGTAGAAGGTTTTGATGAAACGACAAACACATTTGAAATTGAATTAGATGAAAATTATCTATGGCTGAAAAAAGATCCATATTTATATCAAATGACGCTTTCCAGCGATTTAAAAAGATTTGATCATATCAAAAAACACACTCAAATTTCAGATAAATACAAAGGAATCGAAAGCTTACAGTATATAAATAGAAAAATTTACTTCCAGGCAAAAAATCATTTCTATAGATATTCTCAGGAACAAGAATCATTTTTTGAAGACAAAAAACTCAGCGCTTTATTCGAGAATATCCCAGTAATTAATACTCTGATCGAAGACTCAAATGGAAATCTTTGGTACTCATATAACGAATCGCTGGGAGTTTTATTAAAAAACAAAAATGGCAGCTTTACCCGAAACCAAGCCCCTTTTTCAAATCTTACCGGAAACCTTGTAAACAATTATATTTCAGTAAACACAATCGATCCAAGCAATATATTTATCGGATTAACAGACGGCTTAACACATTATGACTCAAAAATACCTAATTCGTTTATAACTAAACCAAAGGCTTTTATTGAAAGCTTTTCATTTCCTAAAGACACTATATTAATTGGAAACTTAAAAACTGTTTCTAAAGAATTCAGACTGCCATACAGTTCTAATCACGTTAAATTTACATTTTCGTCTCCAACTTACGAAAATCAGGAAAACCTATTGTATTCTTATAAATTAGAACCGTTTGATGAAAGCTGGAGAAATTGGTCTACCGTGGCTATAAAAGAATATACAAACTTAAGAGAAGGCAGCTATATTATGAAAATAAGAGCTAAAAACAGCTACGGAATCATTTCTGATATCAGCGAAGTAAAATTTACGATTTCACCTCCTTGGTACCGCCATTTTCTGGCGTATCTTTTATACTTCTTTTTAGTTATTGGGGCAGTTTATATTATATCTAACAGGATTCAATCTAAAATTAGAAAAAATAAATATTACGAAACTATTGAGCAAAGAAGATTATACCTCGAAAAAGAATCCAAAATCAGGTACGAACAGCACGAACTTGAAAAAGAAATTGAAAAGCTTAAAAACGACAAACTTCAAATAAAAATTCTGGCAAAGGATAAAGAATTAGTCAATAACTCATTACAGGTTGTTAAGAAAAACAAGGTACTAAATGGCATTATCCACAAATTAAAAGACATTGATACTAATATCCTAGACGATTCTACAAAATTTGAATTTAACAAATTACACAAAAGCATCGTAAAAGAAGTAAATACAGACAAAAGCTGGAAAGATCTAGAAAAACACATTAAGAATGTACATTTTGATTTCTTAAAGCGTTTAAAGGAGAAATATCCAACAATATCACCTAGAGAACTCGATTTATCGACTTATTTATTAATGAATATGTCTACAAAAGAAATTGCCGAAATTATGAACATTTCTGGCGGCGGTGTCGAACTTGCCCGTTACCGACTTAGAAAAAAGCTAGGGCTGAATAAGAAAGAAAACTTAATTGGTTTCTTGATGAGTATTTAAAAAAAAGATCCGACACTTATGTCGGATCTTTTTTTTATGAGATATAATCTAAAGTGCGTTCCAAAGCCATTCCTCTGGAGCCCTTTATCAAAATCGTATTATCTTTAAATTCAATTGTTTTTAGATAAGCTGCGAAAGCATCAAATGTTTCATAAAATTGAATATTTTCATTCGAAATCTTATTTTCATAAAATGATTTTCCAATCAAATAACATTTTGATTTATTCTGGTTAGACAGAGAATCTACAATAGCTTTATGTTCTTCATGGCTTTCATTTCCAAGTTCAAACATATCACCCAGAATCATTATTTTATTTTGATTTTCTAATTGCAGAAAATTAGTAATCGCCACAGCCATACTGCTTGGATTTGCATTATATGCATCTAAAATAATCTCATTTGAACCTTTTTTTAGCAATTGAGACCTATTATTTGCCGGAATATAATTCTCGATAGCTTCTTTTATTAAAGCATCTTCTACATTGAAATATTTCCCTATCGAAACTGCTGCATTGATGTTATTCGCATTATAAAGCCCGATTAAATGCGATTCTACTTTAAAATCTTCATATTCTATAACCACAAAAGGATTTGCCTGAATGTTTTTAATCTTTAAATCGGCAGATTCTTTGTTTACACCAAAAGTAAAGTTTTTAATTCCGGTTGATTTTTCTATCTGAATCGGATCTTCAAGATTTACAAAAACAGTTTTATTGTTTTTTAACAAATATTGATACATTTCACTTTTCCCTTCAATAACGCCCTGCACGCCGCCAAAACCTTCTAAATGGGCTTTCCCGAAATTAGTTATATAGCCATAATCCGGCTGGGCAATTTCACATAAAAATTCTATTTCTTTTTTATGATTAGCTCCCATCTCTACGATTCCAATTTCAGTTTCTTTTGTAAAAGAAAGCAGCGTTAACGGAACACCTATGTGATTATTCAGATTTCCAATAGTGGCTTTTGTTTTAAACTTCTTAGACAAAACAACATTAATAAGCTCTTTCGTTGTTGTTTTACCATTGCTTCCTGTAAGTGCAACAATTGGAAGTTTTAAATAATTACGATGAAATTTCGACAGTTCCTGCAGTGTTTCTAAGCTGTTATTAACTAAGATAGTTCTGTCGTCAATAAAATAAGATTCGTTATCTATAACAACGTATAATGCACCTAAATCCAGTGCTTCTTTAGCAAAAGTATTTGCATCAAAATTTTCACCTTTTATGGCAAAAAACATAGAACCTTTTTCAATTTTTCTTGTATCAATTGAAAGAGATTGGCATTTCAAAAACAAGTTATGAATTTCCTGAATATTCATTTAATATCTTTTTTATAGACTATAAAAGTAGAAAAAAGCAATAAAAAAATTCCAAATTCCGAACTGAAAATGCAGCTTTGGAATTTGGAATTTTTTATGAAATTTTCTTTATCTTAATTTCTTGGTGATTTTCTTCTTTCAGTTTTAGCACCTACTCTAGACATTGCACATCTGAAACCTATGTAATCAGTTGCCATATCCTGAGGGAAGTATCTTCTTTGAGCTGGATCTAACCAGTAAGCTCTGTCTCTCCAAGAACCTCCTTTGTAAACTCTTACTTTATCATCGATTAAAGTTGTACGTTTACTAGAGTTATCATATTTTCTAATCATTTTACCTAAACTATCAGTAGTGATATTGTGCTTAGGAGAGTTGTACATTGCCTGATCAGCTTTTGATCCTGACTCAGAATCTCCAAAGTCAAAATATCTTGAAGATTGTTTATCACCATCTCTGTAGTTGATATTATCACTTGTACTGAAGTTTGTTCTTAAGTAAGTTTCTTGCTCATCAACCGGAACCTGAGCAATTTCTCCAGGAAGGTTTCTTGCAACAACTTTACCATTACTTAAAGTGTCATACTTAATAGTTGCTGTAGAAACGATTTCAATTTTACCGTCTTTACCAATTTTGTTTTTAGCATATTGGTTACCTCTGTAGTAGTTGAAATCATTTGCTTCGTTATCAATAATAGGTCTGTAAACATCGGCAACCCATTCTGCAACGTTACCAGCCATGTCGTATAAACCGAAATCATTAGCTGCATAACTTTTCACAGCATTTGTGATATCAGCTCCGTCATCAGACCAACCTGCAATTCCACCGTAATCACCGTTTCCTTGTTTAAAGTTAGCCAATTGATCACCTCTGTTTTTACGTTTGTTAGAACGAGTGTAATCTCCAGACCAAGGATATTTCTTTTGTCCTTTGTAAATATTGTATTCTCTTTGTCCAACATCAGCTGCTGCTGCATATTCCCATTCTGCTTCAGTAGGAAGTCTGTATTCTGGTAAAATGATACCAGAAGAACGTTGTGCATATACGTTTTTCTCTTCAGGAACAACACCGTCTTTTCCAGCTTTTGGTCTTCTTCCGTTAGGGTTTTTCTTTAATACTAATTCTTCATTTCCACCATAAGTTGTAGATGGAGATGCAACGTAAGCTTCAGTGTTAAATAAACTTTCAGCAGTTACATCATTTGTTTTAGCACCTTTTTTAAGATAACCATTTTTCTCTAAAACAGCCTCGTTTACACGGTCTGTTCTCCATTTACTAAATTCAACAGCTTGAATCCAGTTAACACCAACTACAGGATAGTTAGCATAAGATGGGTGTCTTAAATAGTTGTTAGTCATCGTTTCGTTATAGCCTAAACGATTTCTCCATACTAAAGTATCAGGAGATGCTCCTTCGTAAATATTTTTGTAATTTTCTTCTGTTGGTGGGAAAACTTTCTTTAACCACTCTAGGTATTCCAAGTACATACCATTAGTAACTTCGGTTTCATCCATGTAGAATGATTGAACGTGTTGTTGAGTTGGTGTGTTATTCCAATCGTGCATAACATCATCCTGTACTTTACCCATAGTAAACGTACCTCCTTCAACAAAAACTAATCCAGGTCCAGCCTGTTGTTTTTTCCCAGCATTTCTAGCAGCTGTTCCATTCTGACTATCTACATCCCAGCCAGTTGCTCTTGAAGCGTGACTCGAACTCGATTTTTTGCTACAACTAGCCGTGCCCAACATCAATACCATTGACATCATTAATTGCAAGACTACAATTTTGTTTACTTTCATACTCATTCTTAGGTGATAAATTTAGGTGCTGCAATATAATAATTAACATTTAATTAGCAACATCTGTTCTAATAATTTTATTTAGCTGTTTTTTACCAGAAAATAACCTATAGTTACGAACGCAAAAATATACTTTTTATTATTTACTGTAACATGAAATACTATATTTTTACTTACTAATTTTTTTTTGATTAAATTTCGTTTTTGAAACCAATGAAACAAGCCCTGATCGCATACTTTATACTACTGCCAATACTCTCATTTTCTCAGATAAATGGGAGCTTCACGATAGATTGGCAAAATAAAAAAGAGATAAATTACGGCGAGAGTAAAATCACAATTCCATACTTTTCAGGAGATGGTTTCCGCTTCGACATTACAAAAAAAAGCATAACATTACTGCTTAATCTGAACCAATCTAACATTTCAAACGGCAGTTTAGCTACGTTGACCAGTGTAAATTATGAAGCAGTTTCAAAAGCAGAATTAGGCGATTTACTACTTGAAAACATTCCCGATAAGCTTAATGAAACGTTAAAAATTACAAATTCGAGAGATATAAAGCAGGCTTTTCTGTTTCTTTCACCTATAATTAAAGAAGGCAGCAGCTTTAAACGTGTTAAGTCATTTTCATACTCAATTCAAAATACAACAGCCAGAACCAGCAGCTCTTCTACATTTCAAAAATCGGCTGCGATTTCAAATTCTGTTTTGGCTTCCGGTGATTGGTATCGCTTTTATATTGAAAAATCAGGCGTTTACAGGATTTCCAAATCTTTTTTACAAAGTCTGGGATTTGATCCAAGCAAAACTGATCCCAAAAGAATTAAAATTTACGGAAACGGCGGACGAATGCTCCCGCTGGCAAATAATGTTTATTATCCGGAAGATTTAGAAGAAAATGCTATCCAGATCATCGGTGAAAGTGATGGCGTGTTTAACAATGAAGATTATATCTTATTTTATGGTGAAGGAGTTGAAAATTGGGACTCTGAAAACCAAACCAATCTTAATTTATATGATACTAAATCCTATTATTATATAACCTCTGGAGAAAATGAAGGCAAAAGGATTTCTAACTTAAACCAGCCTGCAGGAAACAGTACTTTAGAGCTAAACACGTTTGATGACTATCAATTTCACGAAATCGACCAGACCAATATCGCCCATCTGGGACGTCAATGGCTTGGTGAATCTTTTGACATCAACCAAGAACAGGAATTCAGCTTCAGTTTCCCTAATCTTGATACGACAGTACCTGTAAAAATCGAATTAAATGCAGCTTCAGCAGCTTTTACTACAACTTCATTTGGAGTTTCGGCAAATGGGCAAAATATAGGAACAATTAATATTGGAAGTATCACAGCCTATTCTGATATTAAATATTTAACCGAAAAGCTTCCAAACAACACAACCTTTACTGGTGCAGAAACCATAAAAATTAAACTTACCTATAATAATAATGGTGTTCCGGGTTCAAAAGGTTATCTGGATTATATTAATCTTACTGCCAAAAGAAAACTACTGGGAACAGGAAAACAATTTAAGTTTCAATACAATCTTGCAGGCTCAACTACCGGAATCGTAAATTATAGTTTTGGAAACGCTGCAGGAATTTCTCAAATTTGGGATATTACAGACCTATATAATGTATCAAAAATCGAGAATACAAATCAAGCCTCTTTTAGCTTTAAAGCTTCTTTAGGAGAAATTAGAAAATATATTGCCATTGATGCGTCTGACTACTATACTCCTTTAAAAGAAAATCAATCTAAAGTTACCAATCAAAACTTAAAAGGAACTATTTTTAGAAACAGCCAAAACAACTTTCAGGATATTGATTATGTAATTGTAACGCCAAGATCATTAAGTTCTCAAGCCGAAAGACTCGCAAATTTTCACCGCACAAATTCTAATTTAAATGTAAAAGTAATTTCGCTTGAAAACATCTATCAGGAATTTTCTTCGGGAAAACAGGATATTGCAGCTATTAGAAACTGCATTCGATACATATATAATAATGCCTCTTCTTCAGATAAAAGAGTAAAATATTTAAATCTTTTTGGAGACGCTTCATTTGATTATAAAAACCGAATTGCAAATAACAATAATATTGTACCTATATATCAAGCCTTAAGAAGCAACTCTGTTGGCGAATCTGGATTTGCCTCTGATGATTTCTTTGGTCTTATGGATTCTAACGAAGGTGTTGTAGCTTTCCCTTTTGGCGGTATTGACATTGCTGTTGGGAGAATGTTAGTTTCAGACAATACACAGGCTCAGGAAATAGTCAATAAAGTTTTAGAATATCACGACGCAAAATCATACGGGAACTGGAAAAACAATGTCGTTTTAATAAGTGATGATTCTGACAGAGCTTCAGACGCCACGTTACAAACACGTCAAAATAATTTAGCGGATAAAATCTCAGCCGAAAAACCTTTTTTTAATGTCGATAAAATTCTTTTGGATTCTTATACTCAGGAAGCTTCTGCCGGAGGCGCTCGTTATCCAAAAGCCCGAACTGATTTTTTCAACGCATTTGAAAAAGGTGCATTAATCTTTAATTATCTGGGACACGGCGGTGAAGACGGTTTGGCAAGCGAAAGAATATGGGAAAAAGCAGATGGTCAAAACTTAAACAATCAATATAAATATCCGTTATTTATAACCATTACCTGTGAATTTTCAAGATTTGACGACCCTTCAAGACCTACTGCCGGAGAATATGTATTTTGGAATCCAAAAGGAGGCGCTATTTCTATGCTGACAACGATTCGCGAAATTGGTCAGTCTAATGCAGAAAATTTTAATGACATTCTAAACAAAAACCTGCTCTCGTACGGGTCAAATCAATACAACAGCATTGCAGAATCTCTTAGAATATCTAAAAACGAAAGTCCGAGTTCGTCAAGCAATGTTGTAGTATATCTTGGAGACCCTGCTTTGATGCTGGCGATTCCAAAACCCCGAATTAATTTAACGAAAATAAACGATATTGTGATTTCGCAGCCAATTCCTGACTTTAAATCATTGGCAAAAATTAAAATTTCAGGTGAAATTACAGATGAAAACAATGTTCTTTTAAGCAATTATAACGGCGAATTGGCAACAGCAATTTTCGACAAAATGATTACTTCTTCTACCTTAAATAATGATGGATATAGCCCTGCAATGTCATTTAAAACTTTGGGAGAAACCATATTTAGAGGAAACGCAACAGTAACCAATGGTCAGTTCGAATTTAGTTTTGTAGTTCCAAGAGACATACGCATACCGGTAGACAACGGCAGAATCAGCTTTTATTCAAAGAAAAACCAGGCTTTAGAAAATCAGTCAGGTTATAATACTATTATTAAAATTGGAGGAATAAATGAAAATGCACCTCAGGACAATATAAGTCCGAAAGTTAAGTTATATATGAACGATGAAACATTTGTGTCTGGCGGCATTACAAATGCATCACCGTTTCTTCTAGCCTTTTTGGAAGACGAAAATGGTATTAATACTGCCAGCGGAATTGGTCATGATATTGTAGCTGTATTAGATGGCGATACCAGCAATCCTTATATTTTGAACGATTATTATCAAACAAAATTAGATGATTACACAAACGGAAATTTACGTTTCCCGCTGCGAAATTTATCTGCAGGACTGCACACTATAACCTTTACAGCATGGGATGTTTACAACAATCCCGTAACAAGTGAAATACAATTTGTGGTTGTAGGAGATGAAGAATTAACATTATCACACGTTCTTAATTATCCTAATCCTTTTTCAACTTACACCCAATTTTGGTTTTCACACAACAGACCGTATGAACCTTTAGATGTTCAGGTTCAGGTCATGACAATTACAGGAAAAATTGTCTGGACTAAAAATCAAATTATAACAACAGAAGGCTTTTTATCGAGAGAAATTACGTGGGACGGAAGGGATGATTTTGGCGACCGGATTGGAAAAGGAGTTTATATCTATAAACTTACTGTTAAATCTAATTTAACAAATAAAAAAGCAGAAAAATACGAAAAACTTGTCATTCTATAATATTGTATATATTTGTAACATAAATACCATTACGCCCACAAATGAAAAAAATATCGCTTCTATTAATTTGCCTATTAATTACCACATTCGCAAAAGCCCAAGATATTGAGCGCCCTATCACAACTGGAGTACCATTTTTATTAGTAGCAGCCGATGCGAGAGCAGCTGGTTTAGGAGACCAGGGTGTTGCAACTTCTTCAGATGTTTTTTCTCAACAATGGAATCCTGCCAAATATGCTTTTGCAGAAGATGCGCAGGGACTTTCTATCAGCTACACTCCTTATTTAACAGATCTTGCCAATGATATTTCTCTTGGTCAGGTTACATATTACAACAAAATTAATGACCGAAGCGCCTTTGCCGGTAGTTTCCGTTATTTTGGTTTTGGAGGAATTGAACTGAGACAAACCGGAGATCCTAACGAACCTACAAGAGAAGTAAATCCAAATGAATTTGCTCTTGACGGATCTTATTCATTAAAATTAAGCGAAACATTCTCTATGGCAGTTGCAGCAAGATATATTCGCTCTAATTTAAAAGTAGCAACCGAAGAAATTGATGCATCAGCAGCAGGTTCTTTTGCTGTAGATGTTGCCGGATTTTATCAATCAGAAGAAATCGCTTATTCTGACTTTAATGGTAGATGGAGAGCTGGTTTCAATATCCAGAATTTAGGACCAAAAATAAGCTACGACCATGACGATTTAAGCGCCAACTTTTTACCGGCTAATTTAAGAGTTGGTGGAGGTTTTGATTTTATTTTTGATGATTACAACAAACTTGGAGTAAGCCTTGAACTTACAAAACTTTTAGTACCAACTCCTCCGGGACCTGGAACACCTTACGATGCTAACGGAGACGGTGACTTTACTGATCCGGGTGATATTTCACAGAGTCAGGCTGACGAAGCAAACTATAAAAAATACAAAGATATTGGCTGGGTATCTGGAATTTTCAAATCTTTTGGAGATGCTCCGGGCGGATTCAGCGAAGAATTAAAAGAAATCACCTATAGCGCTGCTGCAGAATATATGTATCAGGATGCTTTTGCAATGCGTTTAGGATACTACCACGAAAGCCCTATGAAAGGAGCTAAACAATTCTTCTCTTTAGGAGCAGGATTTAAATACAGCATGATAAAAGTTGATGTTTCATACTTATTCTCTGCATCAAAAGTTAAAAATCCTTTAGAAAATACACTTCGTTTCTCTTTAACCTTTAACTTTGGCGACAAATACGAAACGTACTAAATAAAAAACATAAAGAAAACTAACAATCCAAATTTCTGCATTTTAGAAATTTGGATTTTTTTTCCTCAAAATAAAATGAAAGAAATAAGCATTACATCGTCATTCACTATTTACGACACCATCAATGAGCTTTCTCAGGATGTTCAGGATTTAATGAATCAAGCCATCGAAATTCGTAAAAAAGCATACGCTCCTTATTCAAAATTTAGAGTTGGAGCCGCCTTACTTCTCGATAATGGAAAAGTAATTCTAGGATCTAATCAGGAAAACGCCGCATATCCGTCAGGTTTATGCGCAGAAAGGACAGCCATTTTTTATGCCGGAAGTATTTATCCCGAAGCTAAAATTTTAAAAATGGCAATTACTGCAGCTTCAGACACAAATCAAACTCAGGCACCAATTCCGCCGTGCGGTTCTTGCCGTCAGTCGATTGCAGAATATGAAATCAAACAAGACACCCCTATCGAAATTTATTTTATGGGTGAAATAGGTGAAGTTTACAAATCAGCATCCCTAAAAAATTTACTGCCTTTTATGTTTGATAAAAAGTTCTTGTAAAAAAAAGCCAAAAAGTATCGTTTTAATTTTAGTTCTTAAATGTAATGTCTTATTTTTGCATCCCGACCTTTCGGGCGCAAATTTGTGGGAGGAAACTATTTTGCGTTACAGGCAACAATAATCGATAACACAAACAACTTTAGCAAAAGAAAGAATTCAGATGAAAGAAGTTACAAAAGAGGTATATTTAAAGTGGTATGAGGACATGCTGCTTTGGAGAAAGTTTGAAGACAAACTTGCAGCATTATACATTCAACAAAAAGTTAGAGGTTTTCTACACTTATATAATGGTCAGGAAGCTGTATTAGCGGGTGCACTGCACGCTATGGACTTGACTAAAGACAAAATGATTACTGCTTACAGAAACCACGTTCAGCCAATTGGTATGGGAGTTGATCCTAGAAACGTAATGGCTGAGCTTTTAGGAAAAGCAACTGGAACTTCTAAAGGCATGGGAGGTTCAATGCACATTTTCTCTAAAGAACATGGTTTTTACGGTGGACACGGAATCGTAGGAGCTCAAATTCCTGTAGGAGCTGGTATTGCTTTTGCAGATAAATATTTCAATACTGGCGGTGTTACCATGACTTACTTTGGTGACGGAGCTGCTAGACAAGGTTCTCTTCACGAAGCTTTCAACATGGCTATGTTATGGAAACTTCCAGTTGTATTTATCGTTGAAAACAATGGTTATGCAATGGGAACTTCTGTAGAAAGAACTGCAAACCACACTGACATCTGGAAATTAGGTTTAGGTTACGAAATGCCTTGCGGACCTGTTGACGGAATGAACCCTGTAAAAGTTGCTGAAGCAATGCACGAAGCTATCGAAAGAGCTCGCCGTGGAGACGGACCAACTTTCCTTGAAATGAAAACGTACCGTTACAGAGGACACTCTATGTCTGATGCACAATTATACCGTTCTAAAGAAGAGGTTGAAGAGTACAAAAAAATCGACCCAATTACGCAGGTTCTTGACGTAATCTTGGATCAAAAATATGCTACAGCAGAAGAAATTGAAGTAATTGACCAAAGAGTTAAAGACTTAGTTGAAGAGTGTGCGAAATTCGCTGAAGAATCTCCATACCCAGACTTACAACAATTATACGATGTAGTATACGCACAAGAAGACTATCCATTTACACCTCATAAATTATAAGAATTATGGCAATTAAAGTAACTATGCCTCGTTTGAGCGATACAATGACGGAAGGAACGGTAGCAACTTGGCTTAAAAAAGTAGGCGACAAAGTAAGCGAAGGTGATATCTTAGCTGAAATCGAAACAGACAAAGCAACAATGGAGTTCGAATCTTTTAACGAAGGAACTCTTTTACATATCGGAATTCAAGCTGGAGAAACTGCTCCGGTTGACTCATTATTAGCAATCATTGGTAAAGAAGGAGAAGATATTTCTGCCCTTTTAGCTGGTGGTGACGCTCCAGCTGCCGAAGCTCCAAAAGCGGATGCTCCTGCTGCTGAAGCAAAAACTGAAACTGCTGCTCCTGCAAAAGCAGCTGAATTACCAAAAGGAGTTGTAGTTGTAACTATGCCTCGTTTGAGTGATACAATGACTGAAGGTACTGTAGCAACTTGGTTGAAAAAAGTTGGTGATACAGTAGCTGAAGGAGATATTTTAGCAGAAATTGAAACAGACAAAGCTACTATGGAGTTTGAGTCTTTCAATGCTGGAACATTATTATACATCGGAATTCAGGAAGGAAATACTGCACCAGTTGACAGCTTATTAGCTATCATTGGACCTGCAGGAACTGACATCTCTGGAATTGCTGAAAATTATACTGCTGGAGGCGCTGCAACTGCAAGTACTCCTGCTGCAGAAGAAAAAGCTGCACCTGCTGCTGAAAAAGCACCAGAAGCTGCTGCTGAAACTTCAAACGGAGGAAGAATTTTGGCTTCACCTTTAGCTAAAAAAATCGCTTCTGACAAAGGAATCCAATTAAGCCAGGTTAAAGGATCTGGAGAAAACGGACGTATCGTAAAAAGCGATATCGAAAACTTTACTCCATCTGCTCAAGCACAAACTGCTGCTTCTGCACCTGCTGCTAAACAAGAAGCATCTGCTCCTGCTGCACCAAAAGTATTTGTTCCTGCCGGAGAAGTTTACACAGAAGAGATCAAAAACTCTCAAATGCGTAAAATCATTGCAAAACGTCTTTCAGAATCTTTATTCACTGCGCCTCACTACAACTTAGTGATCGAAGTAAGTATGGACGAAGCAATGCAGGCAAGAGCTGCTATCAACAGCGTTCCGGATACAAAAGTATCTTTCAACGATATGGTAATCAAAGCTTGTGCTTTAGCATTGAAAAAACACCCAAAAATCAACTCTACTTGGAAAGAAGATGCTATCATCATCAACCACCACGTAAACATTGGTGTTGCTGTAGCTGTTGAAGACGGATTAGTAGTTCCTGTATTGAAATTTACTGACGCTATGAGTTTATCTCAAATTGGCGGTTCAGTAAGAGATCTTGCCGGAAGAGCTAAAAACAAAAAATTGGGACCACAAGAAATGGAAGGAAGTACTTTTACAGTATCTAACCTGGGTATGTTTGGTATTACTGAATTCAATTCAATTATCAACCAGCCAAACTCTGCAATCCTTTCTGTAGGTGCAATTGTTGAGAAACCAGTAGTTAAAAACGGTCAAATCGTAGTTGGAAACACAATGATGTTATCATTAGCTTGTGACCACAGAACAATCGACGGAGCAACTGGAGCTCAGTTCTTACAAACATTAAAACAATACATCGAAAGCCCGGTTACTATGCTGGCGTAATCTTTGTTAATTTTATAATTAAATCCCGTCCCGAAGTTTTTCGGGACGGGATTTTTTATTTAATTTCCCTCTTCAAATCCAATAACTTCACAAAATGAAAAAACTAACCTTTCTAATCTTATTTCTTACAGCAATTGCCTGCCAGAAAAAGGAACAAACAGAAAAAACAACAGTTGTTACAGATGAACACAGCTACTCTAAACCAGAACTTGCAGTAGTAAAGCATCTTGATCTTGACATTAAAGTTGATTTTGATACACAGACAATTTCAGGAAAAGCTTCCTGGACTATTGACAATATCAGTAAAGGAAATGAAATTATTTTCGACGAAAACACACTAAACATTACCAAAGTAACTTTAGGCGACGACGAAAAAGAAACCAAATTCGAACTTGGAAAAGATGTTGAGTTTCACGGAAAACCACTTCATGTTACAATCGAACCAAATACAACCAAAGTAAATATCTATTACAGCACAACTAAAGATGCTGTTGCATTACAATGGTTAACACCTGCACAAACTGCCGATAAAAAGAAACCTTTTCTATTCTCACAAGGAGAAAGCGTTTGGTCAAGAACCTGGATTCCTTGTCAGGATTCACCAGGAATTCGTTTTACCTACAATGCAAAAGTTACCGTTCCCAAAGATCTGTTAGCTGTAATGAGCGCTGTAAATCCGCAGAAAAAAAACGACACAGGAGTTTATACCTTTAAACAAGACAAAGCAATTCCATCTTACTTAATGGCAATTGCAGTTGGAGATATTGAATTTCAGGCAATTGACAACAGAACCGGAGTATATGCAGAACCATCAATGCTGAAAAAGTCGGCATGGGAATTTGCTGAACTCGGGAAAATGGTGGTTGCGGCCGAAAAATTATACGGACCTTACCGTTGGGGACGTTACGATGTTTTAGTTTTACCTCCAAGTTTCCCTTACGGCGGTATGGAAAATCCAAACTTAACATTCTTAACTCCTGGAGTAATTGCAGGAGATCGATCTCTAACAAGTTTGTTAGCACACGAATTAGGCCACAGCTGGAGCGGAAACCTGGTTACAAATGCAACTTGGGATGACATTTGGTTAAACGAAGGTTTTACAACTTATGTAGAACACCGTATTGGAGAAGCTATTTTTGGCAAAAAAGAATTTGAAATGCAAAACGTTATCACACGAAAAGAACTTGTTGATAATGTAGCAGAGTATGGCGATACAAATCCAGACACCAGACTTAAAGTTTCACTGACAGGAAGAAATCCTGACGACGGAATCAGCATGATTCCTTATGTAAAAGGTTATGCGTTTTTAAGAGTTATTGAAGATGCTGTAGGCCGTGAAAAATTTGATATTTTCATTAAAAATTATTTTGATGCACACGCTTTCAAATCAATTACAACAGAAGATTTCGTAAAATACATCAACGAAAACCTTATCAAAGGCGACAAAGCACTGGCTGATAAAATAAAACTGGAAGACTGGATTTACAAACCCGGAATTCCTTCAAACATAACTCCTGTAAGTTCTGCAGATTTTGACGCTATTGACGCTATCCAAAAAAGCTGGAGAGAAACAGGTGTTGCAGGTTTAAGCAAAAAAATTACTACAACAGCCGAAAAACAACATTTTATTGATCATCTTCCTGATGATATTACGGCAAAAGAAATGGAAGCGATTGACAAAGAATTCAATTTTACAAACGGAGGTAATTTCATCATTAAACGTCAATGGTTTGTTCAGGCAATCCGTCATCAATACAAAGCTGCAAATCCAGCAATTGAACAATTTTTAATTGGAAGCAGCAGAACCGGATCTGTAATGATGCTGTATAAAGAAATGGCCAAAACTCCAGAAGGAAAAACTTGGGCAAAACAAATTTTTGACAAAGCAAAATCTGGATATCACGCTACAACAATTCAGGCTTTTGAAAGCGTTGTGAAATAGTTTCCAGTCTCAGTATTCAGTCGCAGTTCTCAGCCCTAAGACCACATCTAACTGTTCACTGTGACTGAATACTGTGACTAAAACAAAAGCTAAAAAAAACCGATTACTTTGTAATCGGTTTTTTTTAGCTTTTGTTTTTAGCTTCGATCCATTTAGACATATACATTGTACTTTTATAAGCATGATGCTGCAATAAATTGCCCATAAAATTATGAAGGCGGTGGCTTTTAGAATCTGTCAGCAGAGAATTTACTATTGCCGTTAATTTATCTGAATAACTGCTTTTTTGATAACATTCATTGATAATCACAACGCCATTTTTTTGAGATTCTTTCCATAGATTTTCATCCTGATAAAGTGCAATTGCTTTTTTTGAAAACTGCTCTGGATCATTTTCAACAATTCCATTCCAAGGCAAAACACCATGCATAGCTTCAGAACCAATTGTTGTGGTTACACTTGGAGTTCCGCACTGCATCGCTTCTAACAATTTCCCTTTTAAACCTGCCCCAAAACGAATTGGCGCCAGAACAACCCGAGCCTTTTTCACTACTTCATTTGCATCTTCTGCCCTTCCCATAATAAAAAATCCATTTTTTGGCTGATGCAATTGTAATACTTTTTGCGACGGATAAGCACCGTAAACCTCCAAAACAGCTTCCGGAAAATCTTTCTTGATTAAAGGCCAGATTGCTTCTTTTAAATACTGAACTGTATTCCAATTCGGTTCATGAAGAAAATTGCCAATGAAAACAAAATTTTTCCGATCTTCAAATGAAGGTAATTTTAAAAGATCATTATCAGACATTTTATCAACTAAAAAAGGAAGATAAAAAAGTAAATCTCTGTTTATTCTAAAAACATCTTCCAGAATATCCATTTCAAATTCAGAAATAATAAGAGATAAATCACATCTCAAAATACTCGCAATTTCTCGTTTTGCCACTTCTTCAGAAAACAAATCGTGTATTTCAAATTTTCTGTTTTCTTTAAAAGCTTTCTGCCTTGCTGTTCGCAGACAATGCAAATCTTCTGTATCTAAAATTCGGATTGCATTTGGACACTTTTCCGTTACTCTCCAGCCAAATTGTTCTTCGATCATAAAACGATCAAACAATACAACATTAGGATTTAATGCAGCTATAAAATCATCGAAACTGGCAGAATTGAGCTCAATACTTTTCTTTTCTATTCCAAATTCAGATAAATCAACCATAAAATCACTGTCTAGAGCTGCACTGGCAAACGTAATTTCAAAACCATTTTCTTTAAAAATAGAAATCAGCTGCATCATCCTTCCGCCTGCTGCAGAAGAATTTGGCTCAGGCCAGACGAATCCAATTATGAGAAGTTTTTTTATCTGATTCATTGTAATTTATTTCAACTTACAAAATAATGCTTTTTTCGGCGCAATCCCGCGGCATTTCCTGATTTTTAGTAATAAAAAACACTAATTTTGCAGGAATAAAATGTTGGGAAATTATGTTGGGATTAAAATTAGCTACAGACCCTCGCTGGGTTAATATTGTAGAGTCGAATATTGAAGAAATTTTGACAGATCATGCGTGGTGCGAACAAAAAGCGGCTTCAAACGCCATTAGCATTGTAACCTATAATTCTGAAATAGAAGAATTAGTAACCGAAATGCTTATTATCGCCAGAGAAGAACTCGAACATTTTCAAATGGTTCATAATATTATAAAAGAACGCGGTCTTACTTTAGGGCGCGAACGAAAAGACCATTATGTAAATGAGCTTTTTAAATTCATGAAGAAAGACGGAAGCCGACGTGATGCACTCAGCGACCGATTACTGTTCTCTGCCATGATCGAAGCCAGAAGCTGTGAGCGTTTTAAAGTCCTTTCAGAAAATATTAAAGACGAAAAATTAGCTAAATTTTATCGCGATTTAATGATTTCTGAGGCCGGACATTATACTACTTTTTTAGGATTTGCCAGAAAATACCAAGATAATATCGACATCGACAAACGATGGAAAGAATGGATTGAATATGAAGGTTCTATTATTACCAATTATGGTAAAAAAGAAACCGTTCACGGATAAATTACGCCCTTTTTTACTCTATTTTTTTATTTAAACACCACAAATTGCTATGCAAAAAAGTAAATCCAGGTCAATCGTATTTAAAATTGCGAAGTATTTAGGGATAACTTTCGCTGTTATTTTAGCACTATTATTTTTAACGCCAATTGTTTTTGAAGATCAAATTAAAGAACAGATCAAAAAAACAGCCAACGAAAGACTGAGCGCAGAACTTAATTATTCTGATGTTTCCGTTTCGTTTTTTCGTCATTTTCCATCACTGACTTTAACCTTAGATAATTTAAGCCTTAATGGTTCTGCGCCATACAAAAACGAAAAATTTATTACCGCAAAAGAGGTTTCTTTTGGGATAAATGTCGCGAGTTTAATTTTCAGCAAATCGGTAAAAATTGACCAGATTTATTTATCTGATTCTTTTATAAATGTAAAAGTGAATCCAAACGGACAAGCCAATTATAACATTTATAAATCACAAGCCAAAGCCGCAGAAACCAAAGACAGTACTGATACCGCATTAAAACTGGAGCGAATTGAGATTTTAAACAGTAAAATTATTTACGACGATCAGTCAACAAAGGTACATTTTGATGCGTTTGGTTTTAATTATTTAGGAAAAGGCGATTTAAACAAAGCCGTTTTCGATTTATACTCAAAAGCTAAAATTGAAAAATTAAATATTGTTTATGAAAACGAACCGTATTTAATGAATAAAAAAGTAGATGCTGACTTAATTACAAAAGTCAACATCAACTCCCTTTCTTTCTTCTTCCAGCAAAACAACTTAAAAATCAACCAGCTTTTGGTCGATTTTAAAGGAAAATTCGACATTTTGAAAGACGGGTATAATATGGATTTTGTTATAAAATCTGACAACAGCGATTTGTATGATGTATTTACAGCTTTTCCGCCAAAATACATTACATGGCTTTCTAAAACAGAATTAAAAGGAAATACAAACCTTCTTTTAACACTAAAAGGAAATTACATCACATCTCAAAATATTGCTCCGGATTTGAATCTGGATGTCAAAATTGACAATGGATTTGTAAATTATAATAAAAGCGCCTTCCCGGTTTCTAATTTAAATTTAGACATTAAAACAAAAGTTCCGTCTTTAAATCCGGATCTTTTAACGGTTGATGCTAAAAACCTGTCTTTAAATATCAATCAGGATTATTTAAAATCCAAATTCTTTGTAAAAGGTATAAACACACCTGAAATCAATGCTGATTTTAAAGCTAAAATTAATCTCGAAAAACTAACAAAAGCATTCGGTATTCCAGATATTGAATTAAAAGGATCTTTGGCCGGAGATATTCAGGCGAATGGAAAATTCGACCAAAAAAACAAACTTTTCCCGGTTACCAAAGGAGTTTTTGACTTAGAAAACGGTTATCTGAAAACAAAATATTATCCAAACCCTATTACCAATATTACTATTAAATCTAAAATCGATAACCAAAAGGGAACTTTTGAAGATTTAAAAATCAAACTAAAACCAGCTCAGTTTACTTTTGAAGGAAAACCTGTTTTTGTAGAAGCCGATTTGAGTGATTTTAATGATTTAGCATACGATATTAAGGCAAAAGGAGAATTGGACGTTAACCGAATTTATAAAGTTTTCTCTCGAAAAGGACTTGATTTAGATGGTTTCATTAAAGCCGATTTAGTTTTAAAAGGAAAACAAAGCGATGCCGAAAAAGGAAATTACAGCAAATTATACAATAAAGGAACGCTTGAGCTGCGAAATATTGGCGTAGCATCTGAATATCTTCCTAAAAAATTCATTATCAAAGAAGGTATTTTCAAAATCAATCAGGATAAAATGTCTTTTAATAATTTCCTGGCTGCATACGGACAATCTGATTTTAAAATGAATGGTTATTTACAAAATGTTTTTAACTATGCAACCACAAATACAGGTGTTTTAAAAGGCTCTTTTAAAGTTTCGGCGCGATATATCAATGTAGATGAATTCATGTCGCAGACATCAGCAAATACTTCGGTAACAAAAACTCCAGCTCCAAAAACAGAAACAAAAACCGAACCTGAGCAAACTGGCGTTATTATTATCCCAACAAACCTGAATCTGCAATTATTAGCTAATGCTCAAAAAGTAAATTTTGACAAGCTGAACCTTCAAAATGCAACCGGCTATTTAACCATGAACAAAGGTAAATTAACGATGCAGAATACTGGTTTTAATTTAATTGGCTGTAATGTGGCTATGAATGCCAATTATCAGGCCGTAACGCCGCAAAAAGCAAATTTTGATTATGCTGTAAAAGCATCAGATTTTGATATTAAGCGAGCTTACAATGAAATTGAAGTTTTTAGAAAAATGGCAAGTGCCGCAGAAAAAGCTCAGGGAATTGTTTCTTTAGATTATAAATTAAAAGGCCGTTTAAACGGAAATATGGAACCGGTTTATCCTTCACTTGTTGGCGGCGGCGTACTTTCTGTAAAAGATGTAAAAGTTCGCGGTTTGAAAATGTTTAATGCTGTAAGCAAACAAACAAGTTCTGAATCAATGAAAAATCCTGATGTATCAAAAGTAGATATCAAAAGTACCGTTAAGAACAATATCATTACCGTAGAACGCTTTAAATTTAAATTTGCCGGCTTTAGACCCAGAATTGAAGGAACAACAAGTTTAGACGGAAAACTAAACTTAAAAATGCGTTTAGGACTTCCGCCGCTTGGTATATTTGGAATTCCGTTAACTGTTACAGGAACACAGGACAATCCTAAAGTAAAAGTAGGCCGTAAAACGGAAGATCTGGAAGAAACAAAAGATACTGAAAATTAGATATTTTTAGCACAAAAAAATCTTTCTAAACCTTTGTCGAAGTTTAAACTCGACAAAGGTTTTTTCTTTTTAGAATGCCGGAGTTACGATAAATAATATTTGAGAAGCATATAATATACCTTTACCCAAAAGCCATAATAACCCGGCAAGCCCCATTAATTTCCAAGCCCAGGCTTTTCCTCTTTTCCAATCAGAGAAAAACGAAAAGATCTCCATATATTTTATTATAATAAATATACTGCCTCCTATTAATGAAAACCAGATAATTTCATTTAAGCGGAAAGAATAACTATAAATCAAAACCGACAGAAGAAAAACAACAGTTACAAACTGCATATAGTAATAATTTCTATAACTGTATTTATGATTTATTCTACAAGATAAAATCAGGAACGACAACATTAATAAACTTACCAATGCCGATATTATATTGTTAAAAACAGGATTAAACTGCCAGGCAAGCGCAATGAAAGCAATAAGAGCTATAACCGTACAAGCTCCTAATGAATTGATACTTCGGTCTCTATTATCATCTTTGACAAACGGAAATAAAACAGGATAAATATATTTCTCTAAAGAACGCCAAAAAGGCAAGGCATAAATCGCCGCAATGCCAGAAAGAACTATTTCATAGTTGTAGAAAATATCTTCTGGAACTTTATACAATACATAAAAAAGAGCAAGCGTAACGATAACAGCAGGAAAACTGATTGTTTTTACTGTTTCCCACGGATCAGATCCCCAAAAGTTATTTTCTATTTCATAAACATACTTTTTAACCCAGTATTCTTTAGTAAATACAGCTGTCGACTGGCTCCATAATAAAAACAGTCCCAAATGAATAATTACGGTTCTCATTACAAACTCATCGATTACACAGCCATAAAATACACAGGCCGCACCAATTAACAGCAATTCGTAGGTTAACAAAACCGGAGAAAACAAAAATTTTAATAAAGGCGCCAGACGATTAATTAAAAACTGAATGAGCATACCCCAATATCGTTTAAATAAAGCAATAAGGGCGCAAACAGCAATAAACGCCGATAAATAAAACATCCAATTGGTAAGTAACTGTGTCTGCATCCAGAATTGAATTGCAGAATCTTTTGGCGGGGAATATATTACATGAGAGTTTGCAAAAATCTGCTTTGCTAACTCATCTCTTACATTTTCATTGAATTGAGGAAACTGGTTTTTATTTTTGAGCCAAAACGGAGCGGCATCAAAACCATTCTTTTTTAAAACTTCAAACTCGTATAAAATACTTTTTTGTTTATCGTTTAATAAACTTATGTGATTTGCAATACTGTCTGATACTGTTTTTCCGTACACGCTAAAACAGGACAAGAGTATAAATACTACTATTTTTTTCAACTTTTTTAATTTAAAGAGACAAACCTTTCTTAGCAAATGTAAGTTTTAAAAGTATAAAAATAAAAAAACCCGATCTTTTCAGAACGGGTTTTTTATAAAAAGTAAATCTTTGATTATTATGCCTCGAAAGGAATAATAGATACATAAGATTTGTTATCTCTTTTCTTTTGGAACTTAACAACTCCAGCTACTCTTGCGTGTAGTGTGTGATCTTTACTGATGTAAACGTTTTCACCTGGATTGTGTTTTGAACCTCTTTGTCTAACGATGATGTTCCCAGCAATAGCAGCTTGACCACCATAAATCTTAACGCCTAAACGTTTTGATTCTGATTCTCTACCATTCTTCGAACTACCGACACCTTTCTTATGAGCCATGACGTATGAGTTTAAATATTGTTATTATTCTTTAGTAGCTTCTTTCTTTGCTTTTGGAGCTGCTTTTTTTGCTTTTGGAGCTGCTTCTACTTCTTCAGTAGCTGCTGCTTCTTCTGCTACAACTGCTTTTTTAGCTGCTGCTTTTTTAGTTCCTCCTGCTGCAGTAATACCTTCAATTACAATTTGAGTAAGATATTGTCTGTGACCATTTCTTTTTTTGTATCCTTTTCTTCTTTTCTTTTTGAAAACGATAACTTTATCTCCTTTTAAGTGTTGTAACACTTTAGCTTCTACTGAAGCACCTTCTATAGCTGGGGCGCCTAAAGTTACATTTCCATTATCGTCTAACAAAAGAACTTTGTCAAAAGAAACTTTTGAACCTTCTTCGTTAGCTAAACGGTGAACATAAACCTTTAAGTCTTTGCTTACTTTAAATTGTTGCCCTGCTATCTCTACGATTGCATACATACCAAATTGATTTATTGATTTTTAAGGTTGCAAATATACAACTAATAATTTACTGTGCAATCTCTTATTCTAAAAATATTTATTTCCGTTTAAAGTCTGTTTTTCAAGCACTTTTACAGTAAATTCCGCGTTTAATTATATGTAATTTACTGTTAAAATAAAATCGATTCTTTTGAAATTTAGAAAACCTCCATAAAAAAGGTTACTTTTGATGTAACTATAAACAAATCTTTACTACCAATCTTTATAGGTATAAATTTTATTAATCTTTATGAAAAATTCAATAATGATGTTAAGTGCTGCACTAATGCTTGGCGGAGTGGCTCATGCTCAAAAAGTAGCTTTTGAAGAATACAATTTAGACAACGGCATGCATGTCATTCTACATAACGACCCATCGGCTCCAGTGGTCATTACATCTGTAATGTATCATGTAGGATCAAAAGACGAACGTCCGGATCGTACTGGTTTTGCGCATTTCTTCGAACATTTGTTATTTGAAGGAACACAAAACATTAAACGCGGTGAATGGATGAAAATCGTTACCGCAAACGGCGGTGTGAATAACGCCAACACATCAGACGACAGAACGTATTACTACGAAGTTTTTCCGTCTAATAATTTAGAACTGGGTTTATGGATGGAATCTGAAAGATTAATGCATCCTATTATCAATAAAATTGGAGTTGAAACGCAGAATGAAGTTGTAAAAGAAGAAAAAAGAATGCGTTACGACAATCAGCCCTATGGAAATATTCTTCCGGAGGTTAAAAAGAATATGTTCAAAAATCATCCATACCGCTGGACAACAATTGGATCTATGAAAGATTTAGATGCCGCAACTCTTGAAGAGTTTCAGGCATTTAACAAAAAATTCTATACTCCAAACAATGCTGTTTTAGTTGTTGCAGGAGATTTTGACAAAACAAAAGCAAAAGAATGGATTCAGAAATATTTTGGACCAATTCCGAGAGGCGAAGAAGTTAAAAAACAAACTTTTACAGAAGAACCTATCACGCAGACCATCAGATCAACATACGAAGATCCAAATATTCAGATTCCGATGATTGTCGCTTCGTACAGAACACCGTCAATGAAAACAAGAGACGCAAGAGTTTTAGATTTGATATCCTCTTATTTAAGTGATGGAAAAAGCTCTAAATTGTACAAAAAGATAGTTGACGACAAAAAAATGGCGCTTCAAATTGGCGCTGTAGGCTTTAGTCAGGAAGATTACGGAACTTATATATTATACGGCCTGCCAATGGCTCCAAATACTTCTGCCGATATTTTAAAAGAAATGGATGAAGAAATCGTAAAAATCCAAACCGATTTGATTTCTGAAAAAGATTACCAAAAATTACAAAACAAATTCGATAATAATTTTGTGAATGCAAATGCAAGCGTAGAAGGAATTGCAGAGAATTTGGCTTCGTACTATTTACTTTATGGAGACGTGAATTTAATCAATACCGAAATTGATATTTACCATTCTATTACAAGAGAAGAAATTAGAGAAGTGGCCAAGAAATATCTAAACCCAAATCAGCGCTTAATTTTAGATTACATTCCTTCCCCAAAATCTCAGAACTAAGAATATCGAATCATGAAAAATTTACATACTTTTTTAATCCTTTTATTCCTAACTGGAATTATGCAAGCACAAGATCGTCCACAACCAAAACCCGGAAACCCGCCGGTAGTAAACATAAAAAAACCTCAAACCTTTGTATTATCAAATGGTATGAAGGTGTTAATTGTTGAAAATCATAAACTGCCCCGCGTAAGTTTTAACCTTACACTAGACAACGCGCCCTTTACAGAAGGAAATAAAAAAGGAGTTGATGAATTAACAACAAGTTTAATTGGCAACGGAACTAAGAAAACTCCAAAAGAAGCTTTTAATGAAGAAATCGACTTTTATGGTGCCAATATCAATTTTACATCTCAGGGAGCTTTTGCCAGCGCATTATCTAAATATTCAGGACGTGTTTTAGAACTTCTTGCCGAAGGAGCTTTGCTGCCAAATTTCACTCAAACTGAATTCGACAAAGAAAAAGCAAAATTACTTGAAGGACTTAAAGCCGATGAAAAAAGTGTTCCGGCTATTTCAAATCGTGTAGTTGACGTTTTGGCCTTTGGAAAAAATCATCCTTCTGGAGAATACATTTCTGAAGAAACGGTAAAAAATGTTACCCTGGAAGATGTTCAAAAAAACTATAATACTTATTTCGTCCCAGAAAACGCATACCTGGTTATCATTGGTGATGTCAAGTTTAAAGAAACCAAAGCTGCTGTAGAAAAACTTTTCAGCGGATGGAAAAAACAGGCTGCACCAAAAAACACTTATCCAAATCCTGAAAATGCCTCAGCACTTCAAATTGATTTTGTTGATGTCCCAAATGCGGTTCAATCAGAGATTTCTTTGGTAAATACTGTAAATCTAAGAATGAGTGATCCTGATTTTTTCCCTGCCGTGATTGCCAATCAAATTCTGGGCGGCGATTTTAACAGCTACCTAAACATGAATTTACGTGAACAGCACGCGTGGACTTACGGAGCAAATTCAAGCATTGGAAGCGGAAAATATGTAACTAAATTCAAAGCTTCATCTGCTGTTCGTAATACCGTTACAGACAGTGCAGTTGTTCAGTTTATAAAAGAAATAAAAAGAGTACGAACTGAAAGAGTTGATCCAGAAGTTTTAAGAAACGTAAAAGCAGGATACATTGGGCGTTTTGTAATGCAGGTCGAAAAACCACAAGCTGTTGCCCGATATGCTTTAAACATTGAAACAGAAAAACTTCCGGCAGATTTCTACGAAAAATACATTCAGACTATAAACAATGTAACGGCCGATGATATTTTCCGCGTAGCAAACAAGTATTTTTTACTTGACAATATGCGAATTGTTATTGTTGGAAAAGGCTCTGACGTAATTTCAGGTTTAGAAAAACTTCAAATTCCGATTTATTATTTTGACAAATACGGAAATCCGGTTGAAAAACCTGCTGTTAAAAAAGAAGCTCCAACAAACATTACAGCAAAAACGGTTTTCGAAAATTATATTAATGCAATTGGCGGAGAAAAAGCAGTAACAGCTGTAAAAACCCTTAACATGAACGGAACAACAAAAGTACCGCAGGCTCCGGGTCCGTTGACTTTTGTTTCTAAATTGGATTCTAAAGGAAAAATGATGGTTTCTCTTTCTATGGGAACCATGGATTTAATGAAACAGGTTGTAAATGAAAAAGGCGCTTATATAGAACAACAGGGGAAACGCAAAAATCTTGAAGGAAATGATCTTAAAGAAATGAAAGCAAACGCTGCTCCTTTTGAGGAATTACAATTAGTAAAAAGAACTGATTTAAAAGTTCAGGGTATTGAGCCAATCAACGGAAGTGATGCTTATGCTATAAAAGACGGCAATACAACTCATTATTATGATATAAAAACAGGACTAAAAGTAGCTAAATCTAAAGTTCGTGAACAAGACGGAAAATCGGTTACTCAAATTACAAATTTCAACGATTACAGAGTTGTAAAAGGCGTAAAAGTTCCTTTTAATTTAGTACAGAACATTGGTTTTGAATTAGACATCAAAATGACTGACATTAAAATCAACGAAGGCGTTTCTGATGCAGATTTTTTATAAAAAAGATGCTAAGAAACTAAGCTGCTAAGGGTCTAAGATTTTTAAGAGCTTTGTCAAGGTTTAAAACTTTGACAAAGCTCTTTTTTTATTTCTCGTTTTTTCATTCTGAGCATCTTAAACTTTTGGCGAGTTTTTTGTCAGGCTGAGCGAAGTCGAAGCCCATTGCACTCATAACTCATAATTCATAACTCAAGAAATCTATTTCTTAGCCGATAAATACACTCCAATTAAAATAATAAAAGCACCAAAAAACTGAATCGGCGTAAGCATTTCATTGTCTAATAAGCCCCAAAAGAAAGCTACAATTGGAATTAAATACGTTACTGAAGTTGCAAATACAGGAGATGAAATCTGAATTAATTTAAAGAACAAAACATTCGCAATTCCGGTTCCTAAAACTCCCAAAATCATTACAAACAAAATAGAATGCTGCGCTTCCTGAATATGCATTCTCTGAGAAAAATCGGTAGTACTCAAAATAATCAAAGCCGGAATAAGCAGTATGGCAAAATTTCCTGTTGTGATACTCAGCGAATTTAAATCAGATAAATATTTCTTGATCAAATTAACGTTTATGGCATAACTCAGCGTTGCAATAACTACCAATAAAACATATAAGTAATTTTGCGTTCCTCCTGCAGAATCTCCGCTTAAAACCAAAAGCAGACATCCCAGAAGCCCAATAAAAACACCTAAAACCTGCCGCTTTTGAAACTGGATTCCGAAAATAAGAATTCCCAGCACTAAAGTATTTAAAGGCGTAAGCGAATTCAAAATAGCCACGATTGAACTGTCAACTTCAGTCTCGGCAATAGCAAACAGAAAGGCCGGAGTAAAAGTTCCAAAAAAAGACGTTATGGCAACAAATTTCCATTGACGGCGCGATATCTTTCCTAAACTCTTAAAGCCGACAATTAATAAAAAGAGAGCTGCAAAAATAATTCTAAACGAACCAACCTGAATTGCTGTTAATCCAACCAATCCTCTTTTGATTAAGATAAAAGAACTTCCCCAAATTAAGGACAAGATTAATAAGTAAGCCCACTTTAATTGTTTTGCATTCATATAAACTATTTTACTGCAAATTTGTACTATTTTTATGAACTGACCTCTCGTTTTTTACTAATTTTGCAAAGTACACAATTACTCAATTAAAATTATATATAATGAAATTTACAAAGATCATTGCTTCATTAGCAATTGCAGGTTTAGTATTTGTAAGCTGCAAAAAAGAAGAAGATAAAAATCTGGCTAATATAAAACCATTAGAAACAACTGCTAGACAACAGAAAGCCATTGCTGCTGAAAATGTACAAACTGCAAGTTTTAAAATTGAAGGAATGACTTGTGCAATGGGATGCGCTAAAACAATCGAAAAAGAATTATCGAATCTTGATGGTGTTGAAAAAGCTGCTGTTGATTTCGACAAAAAAACAGCAACGGTTACTTTTGATAAAACGGTTCAAAATCAAGAATCTTTAACAAAAATTGTTCAGGAAACCGGAGACGGAAAAACATACAAAGTTTCAGACTTTAAATCTTAAGTTTAAACTTTACCCAAACAAAAACGGCGTTCAATTGAACGCCGTTTTTTATTTCTTAATTATTTTTTATTTCCACTTTAAAGTTTCCATTATACGCTGCATGTCATTTTTGATATAACTCGCTGCCGGCATAATCGAATCAAAATTAGGTTTTGCATAAAAATAAACCGATCCTGCTATAAAATGTTTTGTACTGTCTGTAACATAAAACTGAGAGTTTGTCGCTGCATTACCATCAACCTGATAAAACATTCCGTAAACCTTTTTTTCAGGATTTATATAAGGCTGTTCTAAAATATCATCGGCTTTAATAACGTGCTCATAAGTAAGCTTTTGCGCATCTTTTAACAGCTTTTCAATATTACCGTTTACAGGTTTGTAAGTTAAATATATAGTCGCTTTCATTTTTGGATAAGTAATCGCAAATCCGCAGTCTTTTTCGCCTTTAATAACAGCGTCTTCATTCATCTGAAAAACAAAGGGGCAGTTATTTTCAAAATTAACGTATTTAGCTTCCGGATAATCTAATCTCAGGAAACCTGCAGGTTTTGGCAGCACATCGTCTTTACAGCTTACGACTGTTAATGTCAGCAAAATTGCAGTTACTGAAAGGATTTTTTTTAACATTTATTCTATTGTTACTTTTATTTGTTTTACACGCTTTTTGTCAACGGTTTCTATTGTAAAAACACAATTCTCAAAAGCTATTTTTTGATCTTTTTTAGGAAAATTACCCAGAATTTCCAGAATAAAACCGGCTAAAGTTTCAGCTTCGCCTTTACTGGCTTCAAATACATCTTCATCAACATCAACAATTCTGTAGAAATCTTTAAGATTTATTTTTCCTTCAAAAAGAAAATTCTTTTCGTCAATTTGAGAGAAATTCAAATTCTCGTCATCAAATTCATCGCTTATATCCCCTACTATTTCTTCGATTACATCTTCAAGAGAAACCAATCCTGATGTACCGCCATATTCGTCTACTACAATAGCAAGATGACTTTTTAGGCTTTGAAAATCTTTTAGCAGATTATCCAGTTTTTTATTCTCAGGAACAAAAAATGGTTCGCGCATTAAAGAAGCCCAGTCAAAATCGTCTTTGTCGATATGAGGCAATAAATCTTTTACGAATAAAACGCCTTCAATCTGGTCAATATTATCACGATAAACCGGAATTCTCGAAAATCCTTTTTCGATTATTTTAGGGCAGATTGCAGAAAATGGTTCTGTTATTTCCAGAGCAAATATATCAATCCTCGGACTCATAACCTGCTTTGTATCTGTATTTCCAAAAGAAACAATTCCTTCCAGAATTTTTTGTTCTTCTGTTGATGTTCCTTCAGAATCTGTTAATTCTAAAGCCTGAGAAAGCTGGTTAATCGAAAAATTATTTTTTTGTTTTCCTAATTTATTGTGCAAATATAAAGTAACCCTGCGCATAGGCAAGCTAATTGGCGACAGTAATTTATCTAAAATTGAAATGGAATAGGCAAAACGTTTGGCAAATTTAATATTGTTTCGGCTGGCGTATACTTTTGGAAGTACTTCTCCAAACAATAAAATAAAAAAAGTAACCAGGATTACTTCTAAAATAAATTTTAAAACAGGAGACTCAACGCCCGAAAAAATGTTTCTTCCTATAAAAGAAAACAGGATAACAACTCCAATATTTAAAAAATTATTGGCTACTAATAACGTCGCTAAGAGCTTTTTGGGTCTGTCTAAAAGGTTGGAGATGATTTTTCCTTTTGAGTCATTTTCCTGAAGAGTATCATCGATATCTTTTTGAGATAAAGAAAAAAGTGCAACTTCGGCACCTGAAACAATTGCTGACAAAAACAGCAAAATAAATATTCCGACAAAACCAATAATTAAATTGGTGTCTAAAGTTGTAGTAAAAAATAAACTGGGCTCCGGGTCCAAATTACATAAGATTAGTTAAACAATCAAAAAGGCAGGTCATTTATTGGCAAGCCTTCGCTGGGTGCATCAAAGTTAGTGTTTTTTGCTGATTCCTGATCTTGATTTGGTTTATGATTTGCAGTTTCTTTTTTAGTAGTCAGGAAAGTAAACTCAGTCACCTGAATTTCGGTAGTATATTTTGTTGTACCATCTTCTGCCTGCCATTGCCTTGATTTTATACGTCCTTCAACATATATTTTATCTCCTTTGGAAAGATATTTTTCGCAAATTTCAGCTGCTTTATTACGCACAACCAAATTATGCCATTCTGTAGAAGTTATTTTCTCATTGGTAGTTTTATTAATATAAACTTCATTAGTTGCCAGCTGAAAACGCCCGATACAGTTTCCTCCATCAAAATAATGCATTTTCACATCATCGCCCAAATGACCAATAAGCATGACTTTATTTAATGTTCCATTCATAATTAATAGCGGTATTTCTACCAAAGATACATTTTTTTAGCAAATTAATTCCTGCTTTTCTAAAAATTGTAAAGCAGGATGACAAAGAAAATACTTTAACCTAAGCAAAACAATACTATTTTTAGTATGAATGAAAATTTTAATTTTTTCTGAGCATTAAAAAATGAATACAGGCATTAAGTCTTAATAATATTTTGTTAAAAAGAAAAATAATGTATTTTTGGATATGAGAAAAATTGAATTTGTAAGTTGTCACAAACTTCCCGAAAGATCTTTTTTTTACAAAGGAAAGCAATTTCCTTTTTGTGCCCGATGTACCGGTATTTATGTTGGTTATTTCATTTTCATACCTTTATTATGGTTCATGAAAATCGATATTTACTGGGCTTTGCTTGCTATTGCACCAACTATGATAGATGGTTTAACCCAAGCCTATTTTAACAGAGAAAGCACTAATTTCCTGCGCTTTTCTACAGGCATCCTGGCCGGTTACGGACTTGCCGGACTTTCTGATTTTATTGCCTATTGGATTGTCTATTTCTTTAAACACCTCTTTATAAATTAACAACTAAAAACTATATAATTATGTCTGAAGGAAATTCAAATTTTGATGAATTCGAAAAGAAAAACGACAAATCGCAGCAGGATCTAAGTACTGGATTAAAAGTATTATCCTTTTGTATTCCGCTGGCAGGAGCAATCATTTACTTTGTAAAAAAGAATGACGAACCTGTAGCTGCAAAATCTGCCTGTAATATGGCTTTAATTGGTTTTGCTGTTGGAATTGTTGTTAGAATAATTCAATACGCGACTGCAGGCGTATAAATAAAAAACCGACTTGACAGTCGGTTTTTTATTATAACTTCTCTATAAAATTATAAATTACAATAGGAAAAGGAAAAGTTTTAATTTTTTCAAATTCAATTCCTTCCTTTATATTCTCCTTTATTTTAATTTTCCAAAACTGAATATGCAGATGCTGGTGTGAAAGCTTATGTATTACCGCAGCTTCAGCGCATTCTTCAACACTTAATATAGTATATACAGGAAACACCTGATTTTGTACTGCATTAGAAATATAATCAAAATCTACAATTTCACTGGTTTCTAAAAGCGGGAATTCGTATAAATTATGCCAAATACCTTTTGCTGTTCTTTTTTGTATAGCTGTATTTCCTAAACTATCTTCTAAAACAAAATAATTAAAAAATCGATTGGTAATTTTAACCTTCTTGGATTTAACAGGAAGAATGTCGACTTTCTTTTTTTGTAAAGCCAGACAGCTCTCATTAAAGATACATATAGTACAATTGGGGCTTTTAGGCACGCATTGCAGCGCACCAAATTCCATAATTGCCTGATTAAAAGTTGCCGGATCATTTTTAGGCATTAATTCATAAGCCAGCGCAGCAAATTCTTTTTTAGACGCAGGGAGTGCAATATCTGATTCTATATCAAAATAGCGGGAAAGCACCCTAAAAACATTGCCATCGACGACCGGAACGGCTTCATTATAAGAAAAAGAAGCAATTGCAGCCGCAGTATATTCACCAACACCTTTTAAATTAAGCAGCTCTTTATAGGTTTCAGGAAAAACTCCATTTAGCTCATAAGCAATATACTTAGCAGTATTATGCAGATTTCTGGCTCTTGAGTAATATCCCAGTCCCTGCCAAAGTTTTAAAACTTGTTCTTCGGAGGCATTTGCGAGGTCAAAAACAGTTGGAAATTCTTGCGTAAAAGCAAAAAAGTAAGGCATTCCTTGCACAACTCTGGTTTGTTGCAGCATAATTTCTGAGAGCCAAATATGGTACGGATTGGCTGTTTTTCGCCATGGAAGATCCCGTTTGTTTTGTAAATACCATTTTATCAGCCTGTTATGAAAATTCATCGTCAAATCCTTAAAATGCAAAAGTAAATGTTTATGTAATTAAAATTTAACGAATTAGCTTGATTAATTATTTTTTTAATTCCTATATTTGCAAACTCAAAAAAATAGTACACCATTTATAAAATAAAATAGGAAAGAAAATGACGAAAGCAGATATCGTAGCGAAAATTTCAGAGAAATTAGGTCTTGAAAAAGGAGATGTTCAAGCAACAGTAGAAACTTTTATGGAAGAAGTTAAAACTTCTTTAGAAACAGGAGACAACGTATACCTAAGAGGTTTTGGTAGTTTTATTGTAAAAACCAGAGCTGAAAAAACAGGTAGAAATATCTCTAAAAACACTACAATTAAAATTCCAGCACACAACATCCCTGCTTTTAAACCAGCAAAAGTATTTGTAGAAGGAGTAAAAACTAACAACGAAGCAAAATAATATTAATTAACATAAAATCTGACACGATATGCCAAGTGGTAAAAAAAGAAAGAGACATAAGGTAGCTACTCACAAACGTAAGAAAAGAGCGAGAGCTAACCGCCACAAAAAGAAAAAGTAGTTTTAAACTACTTTTTTCTTTTTAAACGTTCATTGAAATTGGAGTTTGATAGTCTAAGTCACAGATTACAGTTTGCAGCTTAAAACTGCTTACTGCCGCTGAAAACTGATAACTAACTCCACCGGGTTAATACCTGTTAAAAATATTGTTTAATCCATCCTTGTAGAAGTTGATGATTTTTGTTTTTTGGTTTTTGGTTTCTTTACCAACAACTATCAACAAGCAACCGACAACCAATTCACGGATAAAAATTTACAGTGTGAATAAAGAATTAATCATTAGATCTAGTTCTGAAGCAGTAGATTTTGCCTTATTAAAAGATGGAAAACTAATTGAATTACACAAAGAAGAAGAAAAAAGCAACTTTCAGGTTGGTGATATTTTTATTGCCAAAATCAGAAAACCAGTTGCCGGACTTAATGCTGCTTTTGTAAATGTAGGTTTCGAAAAAGATGCCTTTTTACATTATCATGATTTAGGTCCAAATCTAGCTTCTCAGCTGAAATTCATAAAACTTGTAAGCGCAGGTAAATTAAAAGATTTCTCCCTAAAAACCTTTCAGTTTGAAAAAGAGATTGACAAAGATGGCATCATTACTGATATTTTAAGTGCCAATCAATCTGTCTTAGTTCAAGTAGTTAAAGAACCTATATCGACCAAAGGTCCAAGAATAAGTGCTGAGCTTTCTCTTGCCGGAAGATTTATCGTTCTAGTTCCTTTTTCTGATCGAGTTTCTATTTCTCAAAAAATAGAAGACAAAAAAGAAAAGGATCGTCTAAAAAAACTTGTTCTATCGATCAAACCTAAAGGATTTGGTGTTATTGTTCGTACAGTAGCCGAAGGCAAAAACGTAGCCGAATTAGAAAAAGATTTGCAGAACCTGCTTGGCAGATGGTCTGCAATGTGTAAAAAATTACCAACTGCTCATCATCCATCAAAAGTATTAGGAGAGCTTAACAGAGCTTCTTCAATATTAAGAGATGTATTCAACGATACCTTCAGCGGTATTCAAATAGATGATGAAGAGTTGTACCATCAAACGAAGGAATATCTGCAGGAAATTGCACCTTCAAAACAATCGATTGTTAAGTTTTATCAATCAAATGACACTCCAATTTTTGAGAAATACAATATAGAGAGACAAATCAAAACTTCTTTTGGCCGAACTGTCTCCATGAGTAAAGGTGCTTATCTTATCATAGAACACACTGAGGCTCTTCACGTTATAGATGTGAACAGCGGAAACCGTTCTAACAAAGCAACCAATCAGGAAGATACTGCCATGGAAGTAAATATGATTGCCGCAGCAGAAATCGCAAGACAACTACGCTTGCGTGATATGGGCGGTATAATCGTAGTTGATTTTATCGATATGTCTAATCCAGAAAACAGGAAAGTTTTGTTCGACTTCTTGCGAGAAGAAATGAGCGACGATAAAGCAAAGCATAAAATATTACCGCCGAGTAAGTTTGGTTTGGTCCAGATTACAAGACAGCGAGTAAGACCAGAAGTTAATATAAAAACAAGAGAAGAAGATCCAAATAAAGTTAATGGTGAAATTGAAGCGCCAATATTAATAATTGACAAGATCACCTCTGACTTAGAAAGACTTTTAAAAACCCATAATAAGGTTGTGCTTAATACACACCCATTTGTGGCTGCATACCTCAGCAAAGGTTTTCCATCATTACGTTCAAAATGGTTTTTTGAACATAAGAAATGGGTGAAAATCATACCTCGTGACGCTTACACGTATTTAGAATACCATTTCTACGACAAAAAAGGAAATGTTATTACAGAATAAAACAAAAAACCGCCTTTCGAAAGACTGGCGGTTTTTTTGTGCCTTTTTACAATGTATACTTTATGTCTTATAATGACATAAAAAAAGCTCATACTGCCTGTAAAATTTTTACAATTAAAGTACGTTTACATAATTTTAAACAACTATACATGAAAGCTGTTGTAACTTCTATTTTTAAGAAAAAATACATTTATATATCAATCCTTTTTTTGTTTACTTCAAAAATATCTGCTCAAAATGATACCATCTTTTTTGATAAAGACTGGAAAATATCTAATAAAGTAACGGCTTTGTATTACAGAATTAAACCTTTAAAAATAAAAACAAAAGACGCGGTAGGATACAAAATAAAGAATACCGACTCTCTTTTTGTAATCAAGGATTACTATTTAAATAATAATAAAATACAATTTCAAGGTTATTCACAAGACTATAATGGCGACTATTTAGTTGGCAGAGCAAAATGGTATAATGAAAATGACGGCACAATTGATACAAGAGAATTTGACTATAAGGAAAACTACAATACTCCAAAATTTAAATTTCCAGATTGGCCTATCCTCTATTTAAATTATTCTATTGCCGATAAAAGTCTGTTAACCGCTGGTCTGGAATTTTGTTTAGATTGTCAGAATAAAAATAAAATCTTTTTGGGTGCAGGATATGGAATTACAAACAGTTATAACAGCAGATATTATGGTCTTCCAGACGTCCACCTTTCAGTTAATTCAGAATATTTTCTATTTTTAAAAGCTGGAAGTTCTACCAAAAATGCTTATGCAATGGGAGGCATAACTTTATTTAATGCAATGGATTTAGGTTTAGGTTATTCATTTCCATATAACAAAGAAAAAATTCCAACTTATCAAGGATTCACAACTTCAATTACTTTTCGAATCACAAATAATAAAAATGCATACAACCAACTCAAAGTTATGTAATAGATTTTATTCTCTTACAATCTCGATTCTGCGTCTAATTTCATTTCCAGAAGCATCTACAACCGTGATATAATGTATTCCTGTTGTTGGCGTAATAGGCAGTTCATGAAATGTTTTTGTCGTTGCTTTATAAACATCATCAACATACCAGAATAATTCTTTATCTCTTTCAGAATACGCTACTTTTAAAATTACGGGCTGTACGTTGCTGTTAAAGTCCTTTGTCAAATAGATTTTACTATTCGCTTTCGGATAAATAAAGTCCATTGTAGTAGTCTGTGTTCCTTCGCATCCTTCTTTGAATGGCGGTAACGGCAAATATTCGATATGCTGGCTTTTGTAATACCAAGCCATAACTGGAGGTAGTACAAACCAGTTTTTAGTAACAATATTATCGATGTTCTCGCAGCTGCTGTTTACCTGAAACTGCTCTGTTTTATCTAAATGAATTGTTCTGTGATACGGACAGACCTTGGTCGATTTACCTTTTTTAGTAACCCATTGTTTAATTTTCGGACAGTTGTCTTTTGCCAAATAACCGCTTAAACGACAAACCTCAACTTCGGACAAATCATTATACGGCGTATCAAACCATCGTTGTCTTGGCAGTAAATTAAAAACATCAAATAAAATTGGCGCAGCACTGGTTACTCCTGTCAAAGTTGGCCTTCCCTCTCCCGTCGCATTTCCAACCCAAATTCCAACTACATATCTTGAATTTGTTCCAATAGCCCATGCATCTCGATTTCCAAAACTTGTTCCCGTTTTCCATGCAATTTTTAAAGAACTGTCATAAAACTTCCAAGCTTCGTCTCCTTCAGGCCTATTAACCTCTTCCATTGCGTTGTAGGTTAACCAAATTGATCCTGCGCCCAAAATATTCTTTTGATCAGTTTCAGAACCAAAATCAGGCTTAAAATCGTTTTTGTAATTCAGCTCTGTGAACTCGTTGGTTCTATATTGCCCTTTATTTTTAGTATAATAATTGACCGTAGATGAAAGATTTGCGTATGTTCGGCATAAATCCCATAAATTACTTTCTGCACCACCCAAAATAAGCGACAAACCATAATGATCCGGCGTTTTATTAATATTCTTTAACTTGAATTTTTGAAGCTCTTCGTAAAACTTGTTTACCGTAAATTCCTGAAGCATTAAAACCGCAGGAATATTCAACGAACGCGACAATGCACGATGAGCTGGAACTGCCCCATCAAATGTTAGGTTGAAATTTTGAGGCGTATATCCTGAAATCTGCGTTGGAATATCAGCCACTAAAGTATTGGGCAATAATTCGCCGTCATCCAACATTGCTCCGTACAAAAGCGGTTTTAAAATACTGCCTGTACTTCGTGGCGCATCAATAATATCAACATCTTTTTGATGGTCTTTATCTGTTGGAGAATTCCCTACATAACTTATTACATTTCGATTCTGAACATCGATTACCAAAATAGCCAGATTATGCACTTCATTCTGCTTATACTGATTGTAATAATATCTCGCGATTTGGTTGACACGATTTTGCAACGCATAATCAATTGTAGTTTTTACTCTTGTTCCTTCTTCATTTTTTGCCACTCTCTGTAATAAATGAGGCGCTATTTGAGGCAGATCATACGGTTTTTGAGGCAATGGTTCTTCTATCGAAAGTTCGTACGTCTGTTTATCGATTATGCCTTCCTGATGCAGTTTTAATAAAAGACGATTTCGTTTGTTGAGTAATTTTATCTGATTTTTTCCAGGATAAATTAAACTTGGTGCATTGGGTAAAACAGCCAAAACTGCATTTTCTGCCCAAGATAATTGATTCGATTGTACTCCAAAATAACGCCATGAAGCCATTTCCAATCCCACAACATTTCCTCCAAAAGGAGCGTGCGCTGCATACATTTCGAGAATTTCATTCTTAGAATAACCTAATTCTAATCTTGTAGCGAGAATAATTTCTATTAGTTTTTCAAAGTAGGTCCTGTTTTTTCCTTTTCTTGATAATCGAATAACTTGTTGTGTTAACGTACTTCCGCCTCGAACAACTTTACCTGCTTTTCTGTTTTGCTTAAAAGCATTAATCATCGCGCCGGGATTGAAGCCGGGATGTTTGTAGAAGTATTCATCTTCAAAATAAACGATACATTTCTTGAATTTATCTGGAACACTGTCCTGCGCCGGAAAACGCCATTGTCCGTCGCGCGCAATTTTAGCGCCAAGAAGTTCTCCTTCTTTACTTTCAATAACGGTTGAATACGGTTCTTTGAACAAAGTTCGAGGTATTGAAAAATAGTAAATCAGCAAGAGCACAAATGCAATTGCTGATTTTATTTTATTTCTTTTAATCCAGTTTATGACGCGTTGGAAAAACGCTATAAGTTTATTTTTCAAAACATTTAAAGGTTTTAGCCCCCAGATTTTACAGATACAACAGGTTTTTACAGAGTAACTTAAAATCTGTGTTAATCCATTTCATCCGTACAATCTGTGGCCCATAAATTTACTTCACAACCTCAACCCAGAATCCTTTTGTTCGGGCTAAGAATGTATTATCGTACATTGCTTCGCATTGTAATCCAGGCAAATAATAGTTTCCTAAATACGATGCATTTAGCAGAATTCGGAAAACTTTGGTTTCTCTGGCTTTCATTCCAAAATAGAAATTCGTTCTGTCGTCACGAATATCAATATAATCGGCGATGTTGTTTACTGCGTCTCCGTAATCTGTGAAACGGGTATTTACAATTTCGAATCCTGAAGGCAGAATCTGCGATAACGCTACGTTTTGAACACTTTCTCCTCTTTGGTTTTTAATTGTAACCTCAGCAACAAATTCAGTTCCCTGATTGATTCTTGAAACATTAATTACACTTCCTTTTCTGTTTTTGAAAATAATAGAAGCTGTAACATCACTTTGAACCGCATTTTCTTGTCCGATAGGCAATATTCCTGTATTCAATACACGAACATAAACTGTATTTGCTTTATTGTTTTTCAGCGTAATACTGTTTGCCCCAGAAGCAACAGATAAACTGCGATCTGCAACCGATTTACCTGTGTTTATGGTCTCGCCTTTTCCGTTTTTACTAAACTGAATGTTGATTCCTTTTGGTCCATTGCTCACCGCAAATTTCGACATTGCATATAAACAATAAGCCGTTGTCTGCGTACTCATCCATTGATTAGCCGACATTTCTTTGGCTAATTTAGAAGCTGTTACAAATGCTTTCTGTTTCTGATCTAAAAGAAGCATCGTTTCAAGAGCCATTGCTCTGTTTCTTTCGCTAGAACCATAATAGTAATAACTGTATTCATCTGAACTTCCATCAATGCTGGTTTTCAAGAACAAACTTTGTCCCGCCGATTTTTGTCCTGCTAAAACATAAGCTGCCGCCAAACGAAGCATACTTTCATTCGAAATACCTTTTGTTTCACGCAATCTGTTCATTGATGATAAATCGGCATTTCCAGCTAATGCTAAAGTGTACAATCTATAAGCCTGAGCTAAATCATTTCCATATTTAGGTTCAAAACGCCATTGTTTTGCTTCTTTTTGCTGATAACCTAACCATTTTGATTTGAAGTTTATTGGCAATACATATCCTTTTTTCTCTGCTTCAATCAAGAAATGTCCTGCATACGAAGTTCCCCAATCGTCTGCAATTGCATTTCCTTGCCAGTACGGCATTCCTCCATTTGATAACTGGAAATTACCCAATCTCTGAATTCCAGCCGCAATATTTTTTTGAATTAAATCTTTGCGTTTTGCATCTATATCTGCAACATCTCCCAAATACAATTGTGGGAAAACAGATGAAGTAGTCTGTTCTACACATCCATGCGGGTACTGAATCAAGAATTGTAATCTTCCGTTCAAATTCATTGACGGCATAGATGAAACTTCTAACCTTGCTTTATTGCTTCCGGCAATTCCGAAAGTGTTCCATGAAATTGTCTTCGTACTGTTTGGCGTTAAAACAACATCTGTAAAAGTGCTCGTAACTGGATTTGGATTCGTCATGTCAATCTCAACATCATAAGTTGATTTCTCACTTCCCGATGTTGCGATTACCTGAACTTTTGCAATTCCAGTTGCAGAACCCACAACTAAATTAAAATACGCCATTTTTTCATCTGGCTGTGCAAAACTTAGTTTTTGAACCGCGCTTCCCATTACTTTCAATCCGTTGCTGGTTTTTACCTGAATTGAAACATTTTTAATTTTATTTTCAGTTGCAAAAACCGTTACAGGCAATGTTACTTTTTCTGACGGCGAAATTTTTCTTGGTAATGAAGCCAATACCATCAGCGGACTCTTAACCTGAGTTGCTTTTTCAACGCTTCCGTAAGCGCTTGTATTTGCATCTCCCGCTACAACCATCGTTCGTACAGAACCAATATATTTAGGAAGTTTTAAATCGTGCGATTTCGTTTCTCCTTTTCCTAATTTAAATGGTCCGTAATACAATACTACAGGTTTAAAACGGTTGGCTTTTTTCGCTTTTCCGCCTCCTAAATCCTGGTCACCACCAATACTGAAAATCTGATTTATTTTTCCGCCATACGCGCCAATTACATCATCATAAACATCCCATGTTTTTACTCCCAAAGCTTCGCGAACGTAGAAACTATCCCATGCATTTGGTGTTTTAAAACGAGTTAAATCCAGAAGTCCTTCATCTACAACTGCGATTGTATACGTCATTTCTTTGCCTGATTTCTCACCTACTTTTACTGTAAAAGGCTGTTCTGGCCTTAAAACATCTGGCATATTAAGAGTTGGTGCCAAAATGGTGTTTTTATCTACCACTTCAATTGGCACAATTCCGTACATACGAATTGGCGAATCGTTTTTGGTTGAAGCGTGAGGCTGTAATAACGTGATATTAAAATATACATTTGGTGCCATTGCTCCAGTAATCGGAACTTCAACTTTTGTTTCTCCGTTTTTGGTTTCAGCCCAAATAGTCTGCACTACTCTTGATCCGTTCTCTATTGAAATTAAAGCGCGTCCGCCTTCACTTGAAGGGAAAGAAATTTGTGCTTTTTCTCCCACTGCATAATTCTTTTTATCGGTAGAAAAAACTAACATATTAGCTGTAGACGCATCTCTATTTCTTGTTTTTCCAGACCAGATTGGCCAGTCGATATTTACGGTTAAAGAAGTTGCGTGACCATCTTCCTGATCGGCAACACGAATTAAATAACGTCCCCATTCTTCATCTGTCAGAGCAAATTGGAAACTTCCTTTTCCGCTTGAATCGGTATTGATGACAAATGTTTTGTATGAAGTCGTTGCATTCGATGAGTTGTAGTTTGATAAATTATCGCTTGATGAATCCCACCACCATCTCCAGTCTACTTTGTAAACTCTTACTTCGAGATTACGAACTGATTTTGGCCTTCCGTTTTCATCAACCGTTACAACATCAAAACGATTGTTTGTTCTCGTTTCAAGCATGCTGTATTTATTCAGTTCAGGCGTTTTAACTCCAACGTAAGTTTTGTACGGAGAATAGGTCGTTGACATCACATCGGTACTAAAATCCCCTCCTTCTTCATACACTTTTGTAATGAATGAAGCGCGAAGCATTCCCGGTGCCTGACCTTGCAATCTTGGCTGAATGTTTACAGATGCTTTTCCATTTTCGTTTAATTTTCCAGAGAAAATATTGATTTCTTCTGTACTGAATTGGCGTGCCAAATCATCAAAAGTATATTTTTCATAGCCTTTAAATGTTGTGCTTTGCTGAGAGAATTTAGCCTGCATTTCTACATTCAAATTCTTAGCAATTGCACCGTGAAGCCATGTTACTTCAAGATTGTCTGTATTTGGATACGAAGCCGAAAGTGTTTTTCTGCTAAATGTATTCTTGATTTTTAAACGATTTGGTTTGATGGTTTCAATCTTGACGCTCTTATAGAATTTAGCACCACCAACGCTTACCATTGCTTCCCAGTTTCCTGTTGGCGCATCTTGATTTGTTGGCACTATAAAGGCATAATGATTTAAATCGTTCGTTTTTTGAACGGTTTGATAAACCGTCTTACCATTCGGGTCGTTTAATCGGAATTTAATTGGATGTGATTTCGGAAGTTTATTCGCCGCATCATTCAAAATAAATGATAAATACAAATTATCTCCAGGGCGCCAAACGCCTCTTTCTCCGTAAATGAATCCTTTTAGACCTTTTTGTAAAGTCTCTCCGGCAACATCAAAATTACTTACTGACAATGAAAGTCCGTCGTCTAATTTCACGTAAGTCGATTGATCGCCTAAAGTTACAATCGCAAAATAAGTGAATTTATCCAATTGGAAAGATGCAATTCCTTCACTGCTTGTTGCTTCTGTTGCAATTTTTTGCTGTTGGAAGTTGTATAAATCTACTCTTGCGTTTGAAACTGGTTCAGTTGTAACGATATTGTTTACAGCAAATAAGTACGATTTGTTTTCACCTCTTTTTGCAATAACTCCTAAATCTGAAGCTAAAATATTGGTTGCAATTCTCGCATTGTAATAGTAAGAGCCTGTACAAGGATCCTGGCTTTCTCTCCAGTCGTAATCATCATAATAGTAATAATCGTCGTAAGAGTTTCCGCTGTAGTTTACGTCGTTTTCATCAACTTCTTCTTCCTCGGCTTCTTCGTCATTACCTTCTGATGTTTCACATTTGTAAAGCGAGTATTTCTTTTTATACACAAATTCAACTCTATAAATCGCTCCCGGTTCTGGTTTAATGATTTTAGATAAATCTAAGGCATACGTATTCCATTTCGAGAGATTTACAAGCGTGCTTTCCCTTAAATTCAGCGTTGTTTTGGCTATAGGCTGAGCAACTTTTTTGAGATTTTGTCCGCCGTTTAATTCGTTGTATTGAAGAAACTGCAGAATATTGTTTTTGTAAATCTTGTATACTTTTACATCTACAGCGCTCAGATTTACGGCTTCAAAATTCAGTTTTAAATTGTTTGAACTTGGCAGAATTGTTCCGTTTTTTACAAAACGAACATTTGGTTTTATCTGGTCAAAAGAGATTTTCTCTGTATAATTATTTTCCAGTTTTTTGCCGTACTGGCTTTCTATTCCCTGAAAAACTTCCAATAATAATTCACCCGTAACAACTTGCTCCGGTTCTTCGTCTGGCACATATTCAACGGCATCTTCTACAACTGCGGCGGCTGAATCTACTGCTACTGCAGCTGAATCAACCACAACGGAAGCCGAGTCTACAGCAACCGCAACAGGCTCTTCTGCAACAACTGTCACTGGCTCAGCTTTTTTAGGCGCATTTTGATTGGTAAAATATACTTTTAGTAAATTTCCTTGTGTAGAAAATTTCAAATTATTGGTGTTTTGAATCGAAACCAATCCAGCAAAATCCTGACCTTTTTCTAATGGTTCAGAGAAATTAATTAAAACCTGCTGATTGTTTCCGTCTGGAACTTCAACCTTTATAACTTTAAATTCTTTAATGCTTGTAATCGGGAAATCGATTTGTCCTTTCTGATCAATATCAAAATCATTTCCATCATAAATAATCTCTAAGTTTGAAGCTTCTGACTGACGCTGAATACTGTCAATTATAAAACGAAATTCTTTTGCAGGCCCGTTTGTTTTCTCAAATTTAATTTTAAGATTATTGCCATTATGTTTGGCTTCAACCAGCTTTTGAGCTGTTTCTAAATCAATATTATCTGCCGTTTTTAAAACGCAGTTTAAATATTGGTATTCTTTGCTGTACGATTGAATATCGCCCGTATTTATGGTAAAATCCTGTTTAACCGTTTTAACTGTAAAATTGAATTTAGACAATTCTTTTTCTTTCTCTTTTGGAATAGCAGTCAGCTTATCTAAGTTTAAAGTGACTTGATATTCTGTCCCTGCTTTTAGTTTTTTCTCTGGAATAAAAGCTAATGTATTAGTAGAAAGTGCTACCACTTTTCCACTCACACTTGGCGAAATGTCAAACAAATCATCGTCTAATTCCTGATTTGGTTTCCAATCGTTTTTATCGAAAGCCAAAACCACACGAATATCTGAATCCGAAGAAACAATTCCGCCTGTAAAACTGGTAATGTAATCTTTGAATAACGAAAAATCGGAGTTGAAATCAGCAGCCGATTTGCGTCCGCAGGATTGAAAAATAAAAAACACAAAAAATACGAGAGATAGTCCTTTTGCTTTCACTTTTATTTAGAGTTAAATGGTTAACAAATTAAGATTTTAATGCGATTTACCGTTAAAAGTCGTAACAGCAAAATACGAATTAAATCACGATAAATGTAAAATATTTTTTCGTTCCTTTAAGAAGAAAATTCTCTAATTTGATTATTTAACTTTTGTTGAAGTCACAGCTTACTACAGAGGTACTCAGAAGCTTGTTTGAACATTAAATGCATTTTTAAAACTATATTATTTCATGTTCGTAAAACATAAAAATATTATATTCGCTCAACTTAAAAATATAGTGATGCCCCTTAATCGAGAAGGAAAGTTTATTGAAAAGAAATTTGTTACCAATAATAAAAAGATTGTCATTAAGATTTTAGTATTAATAACGATTCTTATAGCTATAATATTTATAGATTATTATTTACTACCAAAAACAAAAACAGATGATGTAATTACTCATTATGCTGTGAAAACAGTACAAGGTAAAAATGGTACTTTAAAAGAAAAAGTTTCTTATCGTTTTATCACTAAAAATGGACTTCATTTTTCTACTCAAAAAAAGTTTATTGATGAACCCAATATAGAAATAAAGCACACTTTGTTATTCAAAACAATTACAAATGTAAAATCCAAATTACATGATTATTCAGATAATGTTACATCTGGCTTTAACGGAATAATGTTCTATTGCTATTTAATACTTCTTTTTTCGATAGGAATAAGTTTAAAAATACTTCTTTCAAAAAAAGGATGTTCTGAAAATGCATTTTACAATATAATCTGTTTTAATTCATTCATGATATTTGTAATCGCTTATATGGATCTGTTATTTTAATAAGCCTAAAGCTGTACTCCAAGTTTTGAGAGAACTTTATCCATCTCTAGAAAATGTTTCTCAGTATTTGATGAATAAAATATTTGATTATTACTCATAACAATTATGACATCATCTTCATGATTTCCGTAGAAATTTATTCCATCAGCCCATTGTTTAAAAGCAACATCTTTATTTTTGAAATTCTCATCAATAAATTTTAAGGCTTTATCATCCATTTCATAAAAACATTCTGAATAGAAATCCAACCCAAAACCAGCCTGAAGATATGCCATTGCAGTAAAAAAATCTGTCAAAGTTTCGGTTTCCAGATTCCATTCCTTTTCATCAAAACTCATATAAACCGGCGGATTGTCTTTTGATAAATCATCTTTATGAATTCCCCAAACACAAGCATGCTGATTTTCTGTATAAAAAATCAAATATTCATCAGTCGCATAATTTATTAAACGATCAACAACAACTAATGAATCTTGAGTATTATTTAATTTTTGAATTTTACCCAATTCGGTATAATAATCAACAAATACTTGTGGAAGATTACCAAAGTTATTTTTAACAATTTGAATTTCATCATTAGAGAAACCATTAGGTTCTGTAATATGAAATAGATTTTTTATTGTTGAGAAATCTGTCATAAACTTCTATTTTATAATGAATAAAGAGGGAGCTGAAACAGATTCTTATCCCCATATAATCTAGTTGTTATTGTAAGTTTGTCATCAATAATTTCAACATCTTTAAATTTATGATGATAAACAATTTCATCAGGAGGAGTTTCTAGAATTATTTGATTAAAAATTTCTTTCCCTTTTTTTAAAACAATTAATCGTAAAGTAAATTTATCAAGATCAATTGCACAGTCTAGTTTACATTTTAATTCAAATTTTTTAAATGTTTTTTGTTTAAAAGTCCATTCATTTTTATAATTGTTTTTTTTCATTTCATCAAGCCAAAGAAACAATTCTTTGAGTGGCAATTTGTATATTTTATTACATTCTTCTAATCCAATCCTGTACAAATTTGAGTAATAATCTGCCAAATTATGTTTCTCTAATTTCAGACATTCATTTATATTAAAAGGAATTTCAATAGAAAGAGCAGAAGAAGTATTGAGATATACATCTTTTGGATTACTTGTTCCAATAATACAAACTCTATTAAAGCCTTCTGCATGAAACTTTAATTTTGCTAAATGACGAGCTAAATAGTTTCCTATAAATCTAGTCTGATCCCTGATGAGTAACAAATCTTCAGATCTGTCTTTAAATTCAACCAAATCTGGATAGAGAAAAATATTTTTTAATAACATAGATTTTTTATAATACTGTTTGTTATCATTAACACTGGCAACAAAAATATAAACAAAATCTTACTTATTTTAATTTATTTCCTTCTTTCCAGAAAAAACCGTTTCATAAGATCTGCTGCTTCATTTGCCATTACACCAGAAACAACTGTAGTTTTAGGATGCAGTTTTGTTCCCATATTGATAAAGCCGCGCTGTTCGTCGCGTGCGCCAAAAACAATCTTTGAAATCTGGCTCCAGTACAAAGCACCGGCACACATTTGACAAGGTTCGAGCGTTACGTACAAAGTACAATCTTTTAAATATTTTCCGCCAAGAAAATTTGCTGCCGCGGTTATCGACTGCATTTCGGCATGAGCAGTAACATCATTTAGTAATTCTGTCAAGTTATGACTTCTTGCAATTACTTTATCGGCTACGACAATTATGGCTCCTACAGGAATTTCGCCTTTTTCATAAGCGATTTCAGCTTCCTGCAAAGCTTTTTTCATAAAATATTCGTCGGTGAAAGGATTTATCATACTTGCAAAAATAAGATTTTACAACTTATTTTTTATTACATTTAAATCGTGATAATAGAATATGGAAAGAAAACATAAAATAGCTGCTAAAACACAGTACCACAGGTTATTTTTACCGGCATTGTTTACAGTTATTATAACAATTTTGTTTAGCTGTCAAAACAAAGACGAAAGGCAACAGAAAACTGATGATACCCAAACTGTTTCAAATTCTGCTGCAGCAAAGTCAGCTGTTACAAACGAAACTTTAGAGAATACAGATAGTTCAGTCAAAATTGTAACGCCTCCAGCGTCTTTAAAGAAAGCTGATGATGTTAAATCTCAAAAAAAAGATGAAAACAACGAACTAAAATCAAGTACAGTATTATCAACAAAAGCAGAGAAAGTAAACACTGCTTCAAAAAAAGAAATTAAAGAAACTGCCGTGAATACTCCAACTCAAATTAATGCAGAATTTCCGGGTGGTATTGACCAATTTTATACTTTTTTTGGAAAAGAATTTAAAAAACCAGAAAATGTATATTATTGGAAACTCAATCTAAAACTGGCATTTGCAGTAGAAAAAAACGGTTCTGTATCTTTTCTTGAATGTTCTCCTGCAATCGAAGAACCGTTAGAAAAAGAAATCATCAGGGTTTTGAATGCTTGCCCAAAATGGCAGCCTGGTGAATCAAACGGAAAAAAAATCAGAATGCAGTATTCTCTGCCTATTTTCCTGCACAATACTCAGTAATAAAATTAAATTAAAACCGTAAATTTGCTTTTTACCTTACAATGAAAAGCGATTTACTTTCCAACATATACAATCCTGCTGATTTACGTCTTTTAAAAGAAGAACAGCTTACTCAAGTGGCTCAGGAACTTCGTCAGTTTATTATTGATGTGGTTTCGGTAAAAGAAGGACATTTGGGCGCGAGTCTGGGTGTAATTGAACTGACAATTGCACTGCATTATGTTTTTAATACTCCAGATGATTTACTGGTTTGGGATGTTGGACATCAGGCTTATGGTCATAAGATCTTAACTGAAAGAAGAGAAATTTTTCATACTAACAGACAAATCGACGGAATTTCCGGTTTTCCAAAAAGAACAGAAAGTGTATACGACACGTTTGGCGTGGGACATTCTTCTACTTCTATTTCTGCAGCACTCGGAATGGCGATTGCCTCTAAACTAAAAGGCGATTTAGACAAACAGCACATTGCGGTTATCGGCGATGCTTCGATTGCAAGCGGAATGGCTTTTGAAGGTCTAAATCATGCCGGAGTTACTGATGCTAATATTCTGGTTATTTTAAATGACAATGCTATAGGAATTGACCCAAGCGTAGGTGCATTAAAAAAGTATTTAACTGCGGTTAAAAATGGGAAAAATCCAAAACAGAACAACATTATAAAATCTCTGAATTTTGATTATTCGGGACCAATTGATGGTCATGATTTTCCAACTTTAATAAAAGAATTAAAACGTTTAAAAAAGATAAAAGGCCCTAAGTTTCTTCATATTGTAACTACAAAAGGCAAAGGACTGCAGCAGGCCGAGGAAAATCAGGTTAAGTATCATGCGCCAGGAAAATTTGATGCTTCGACCGGAGAAATTCATTTAAAATCTGAAGAAAATCTTCCGCCTAAATATCAGGATGTTTTTGGTCTGACTGTCCTGGATTTAGCCCGAAAAAACGAAAAAATAATTGGGATAACGCCCGCAATGCCATCTGGAAGTTCTTTAAAATTTATGATGGATGAATTACCGGATCGTGCTTTTGACGTGGGTATTGCTGAACAGCATGCAGTAACTCTTGCTGCCGGAATGACAACTCAGGGCATGATGGTGTATTGCACGATTTATTCGACTTTTTTACAGCGTGCCTATGATCAGCTTATTCACGATGTGGCACTGCAAAATTTACCTGTTATTTTTTGTCTTGACAGAGCTGGTTTGGTTGGCGAAGACGGTGCAACGCATCATGGTGTTTTTGATATTGCTTATCTGCGTTCGATTCCAAATATGATTATTTATGCGCCAATTAATGAAATTGCGCTTCAAAATATTTTATATACAGCTCAATTAGGTCTGAATAATCCTATCGCAATTCGATATCCGAGAGGTCGCGGTGTTATAAAAAACTGGGAAGTAGAAAATTTCGGACAGTATGAAAAAATAAAAATAGGCGAAGGAAACTGCCTAAAAAATGGTACAAAAACAGCTGTTTTATCTACAGGAACGATTGGAAATAATGTAACAGATGCTTTAGCTCAATGCGCAAATGCCGACACTATTGCTCATTATGACTTTCCGTTTATAAAACCACTGGATATCAACTTATTAAAAACTATTTTTTCTACATTCGAAAACATTATTACAATAGAAGATGGAGTTAAAAAAGGAGGGTTTGGAAGTGCTGTTTTAGAGTTTGCAGCCACAAATAATTTTAAAAACAAGGTTAAAATTTTAGGTATTCCGGACGAGTTTATTGAACACGGAACCGTGCAGCAACTGCAACAATTGTGTAAAATTGACGTTAAAAGTTTAATAAATCTTTTTTCAAACGGCACAAAATAATTATTTTGCGGCACCAAAAAAAAATTAAAACCTAATGAAATTATTACGTTCAATCTTCTTGCTTTTATTTCTTTTGTGTACATCTAAGAATTTTGCTCAGATTATTCAAACTACATTAGATCCAAACCAAAGTCCTAAACCGCCTTCTAACTGGGCACAAAAAAACCAACTTGGACTCGATCTTTCACAAATTGCTTTTTTAAACTGGAGTGCCGGGGGAACCAGCTCTATTTCAGGATTATTTAAAGGAGAATTTTCCAGAACCTATATAAAAGGAAATCAGAAATGGTTTAATGAACTTATCATGAAATATGGTCTAAATAAACAGGATGGTACTGAATTAAGAAAGACAGATGATGCGGTTCAATTCAACTCAACTTACGGTTACAGGACAGATACAATTTCAAATTGGTATTATTCTGCAAAATTTAATTTCAATACACAATTTTCTAATGGTTACAATTATCCTAATAGAGATGTAGCTATTTCCAGACCTTTTGCGCCAGCATACATATTTCTGGGAGCTGGAGCTGAAAACTCTAATAAAGAGAAAAACAGAACTTTTTATTTCTCACCTATTACGTTAAAAACCACATTAGTATTAGATCAAAATTTAGCTAACCAAGGTTCTTTTGGTGTTAAAAAAGCCGTTTATGCACCTGATCCTTTAGATCCTACACAGCAGATTTTAATTGAAGAAGGACAAAAAGTAAAAGCCGAATTTGGTATACTTTTGACCGCCTACATGAAAAATGAAATTTATAAAAACGTTTTTTACGAAAACAGGTTGAGCTTGTATACTGATTATTTAAACCGTTTCGGAAATGTCGATATCGATTATGACACACGTCTGGACCTGGTTGTAAATGCCTATGTAAAAGCAAATATTGGCGTTCACTTAATTTATGATGATGATATTAAAAACAAAAAAGATGTTGTAGATCCTGCTACAGGAACAAAAACCCAGATTAATGAAGGGCCTAAGATGCAGTTAAGACAAGTTCTAGGTGTTGGTGTAGTTTATGCCTTCAAGTAAATCACAACGCTTTTAATTATAAAAAAACACCCCATAAATATCTTTATGGGGTGTTTTTTTTATTCAATATCAATTCTTTTTTCGTCCCTGAATCATTTCATATAATTCTAAAGCATTTCCATCTGTTAAAAGCGAAACGTAATGGCAAATGTGAAGCAGACGTTCGTATAAATTACCTTTCTCTAAATGATGCTTTTCCGGGAGCATTTTCAAAATCAATTTATCGTAATTTGATGCCGTCCCTTCGTACTTATTATTAAAAGCTGTTATGAATTTATCCAGTAATGTCTGAATGATTTGATAACCTACGATTTCCTTTTCTATTACTTCACGGCTTTGATAGATTTTATCAACACTTAATTTGATAATATCATTCATCTGCGCTTTATATTTGCTTTTATCTGTCAATGCAAAAGGGAAATTGCCCGCCAGAATTGCTTCTTCATTTTCAATAAAAACATCTACAGCATCGTTAATTAAAGCTCCAATTGCCAAAGCACGTAAATAGCTGATTCTGTCTTCTTTGGTTTCTAACATATTGTATTTATCAACCCCAATATTATCTTTTACCAATTTGATTAAATATTCAAGAGCGTAATCTTCAGAAACTAAACCTAGATTTATTCCGTCTTCAAAATCAATAATTGTATAACAAATATCATCAGCTGCTTCGACTAAATAGGCCAAAGGATGTCTTTCAAAACCAATATCACCGTCTTCTTTATTTGCTATCAATCCCATATCAGCAGCCACTTCTTCAAAAAATGTTTTGTCTGACTGAAAGAAACCATATTTTTTATCGGCAATATTATTTGTTGGTTTTTTCGGAAGACTTTCTTTTGGATATTTCATAAAAGCTCCTAAAGTGGCATACGAAATTCTAAGTCCGCCTTCAATTCCCGGACGGCTTGCTGTTAAAACTGAAAAACCATTGGCATTTCCTTCAAAATCAATTAAGTCCTGCCATTGTTTTGCCGTCAGTTTATCTTTGTACTTTAATCCTTTTCCACTCGAAAAATACTCTCCAATTGCCTTTTCACCAGAATGTCCAAAAGGCGGGTTCCCAATATCATGCGCTAAAGAAGCTGCTGCTACAATTGCACCAAAATCATTCATGTGATAGCCGTGAACTTCTTTTAAATAAGGATATTTTTCGATGATTTTTTTACCAACCAAACGTCCTAAAGATCTTCCTACAACCGAAACTTCTAAACTATGCGTTAATCTGGTATGCACAAAATCTGTTTTAGAAAGCGGAATTACCTGAGTTTTATCTTGTAAAGAGCGAAAGGCAGCCGAAAATATAATTCGGTCATAATCGACCTCAAAACCTAATCGTGTATCATCTTGTTCTGCACGTAATCTTTTAATTGTATCTCCTTGACGTTTTAATGATAAAAGTTGTTCCCAGTTCATTTTTCAATTTTAGATATTAGATGGATGATTTTAGATTTATCATCTAAAATTCAAAAATACGTTTTATTTAGGATTTTGTTCAACCAAAATCCATTGATCCTTATAAATAATTTAATGTTTTAAAATTCGAGAGCCGTGCTGTGCTTGATTTCTCCCATTACAAAAATACTGTTCGTGTTTCCAATATTTTCAATGGTTGACAGCTTATTCATGACAAAATCCTGATAGCTAGCCATATCCTGCACCAATATTTTGAGCATAAAATCGTAATCGCCGGCAATATTGTAACATTCTATAATTTCTGGAAGCGCCACAATATCTTTTACAAAATTACTTCCTACATTTTTCGCGTGTTCTTTTAAACGAACATTACAAAAAACAGTCATGCCGCGGTTCATTTTTTTCTTATCCAAAAGTGCTACATATTTTGTTATGTAACCATCTCTTTCCAGTCTTTTGATACGCTCGTAAACAGGCGTTACCGTCAGAAATAATTTACTCGCAAGATCTTTTGTATTGATATTGCAGTCTTCCTGAAGGTATTTTAGGATCAGTAAATCGGTTTTATCTAAATTTTCCATAGTTTTTTTTACGGCTAAAAGTCAATTTAAAACAACTTAAAAGTAATTAAATCTTTAAAAAGTATATTTAAAAACACTTTTTACTGAAATAATATTCAAATATAAGTTTAAAAAACCAATATAATAAATTTGTACAGTAAAAAATACTGAAATAGAAATGAAAACAAACAATTTAGGTTACCCAAGAATTGGCAGCAACAGAGAACTGAAAAAAGCCAGTGAACTGTATTGGGCTGGAAAAATTTCGGCAGATGAACTTCTGGATGCCGGAAAAGAAATCCGTCTTAAAAACTGGTATTTACAATCTGAAGCTGGAGTTGATTTAATTCCGTCTAATGATTTTTCTTTTTATGATCAGGTACTTGATTTAACATTGGCTGTTGGTGCAATTCCGCAGCGTTATCATGAATTAGCAAAATCAAACTCTTCTTTAGATTTGTACTTTGCAATGGCAAGAGGATCTCAAAAAAACGGACAAGATGTTGTTGCAATGGAAATGACAAAATGGTTCGATACCAATTATCATTATATTGTTCCTGAATTCACTAAGAACCAAAAATTTGAATTGTTTTCAGAAAAAATACTTAATGAATTTAAAGAGGCAAATGCTGTTGGAATTAAAACAAAACCTGTTTTAATTGGACCTGTTTCTTATCTTTTACTAGGAAAAGAGAAAGAAGAAGGTTTTAACCGAATTGATCTTATTGATGCTTTACTTCCGGTTTATTTTGAAATTCTCGAAAAATTACAAATAGAAAACGCCGAATATATTCAGCTTGATGAACCTTTTTTAGCTTTAAATTTAACTGATAAAGAAAGAAATGTTTTTACAAAAGTTTACAACGAAATCAATGTTCGTTTTCCAAAACTTAAAATTGTTTTAGCCAATTACTTTGATTGTTTTGGAGAGAATCTTGAAACGGCTTTAGCACTTCCGGTTGATACTTTTCATTTAGATTTAGTTCGTTGTCAGCTTCAATTAGATGATATTTTAGAATCAGGCAAACTGGCTTCAAACGTAAACCTTTCGCTTGGAGTGGTTGACGGAAGAAATATCTGGAAAAACGACTTCAAAAAATCTTTGGAATTAATCAAAAAAGCAGCAGATGCTTTAGGCGAAAATAGAATTTTACTAGCTCCGTCTTGTTCTTTAATTCACAGTCCGTGCGATTTAGATTTAGAAACAAACGATCAGACTTTAACACCGGAAATTAAACAATGGCTTGCTTTTGCAAAGCAGAAAATCAACGAAGTTGTACTTTTAAAACAATTTGCTTCTGGCGAAGTTAACCCTAAAAACTCTGCTGATTACGAAAGAAATGTTATTGCAAATGAAAACCGCAAAACTTCAAAATTAATTCATAATAACGAAGTTAAAGCGCGTACTGCCGGAATTACCGCTGCCGATGACAAACGTAAAAGTGCTTTTGCTTCAAGAAGAAAAAGCCAGATTAAAGCTTTAAATCTGCCGTTATTTCCAACTACAACAATTGGATCTTTCCCTCAGACAACAGAAGTGAGAAGCTGGAGAGCAAAATTCAAAAAAGGTGAACTAACTACTGAACAATACAACGATTTAATCGAAAAAGAAACTGAAGCTGCAATTCGTTTTCAGGAAGAAACTGGAATTGATGTTCTGGTTCACGGAGAATTTGAGCGTAATGATATGGTGGAATATTTTGGTGAGCAATTAGACGGATTTACTTTTACTAAAAACGGCTGGGTTCAAAGCTACGGAAGCCGTTGTGTAAAACCGCCGGTTATTTATGGAGACGTTTCAAGACCAAACCCAATGACTGTAAAATGGTCAAAATATGCGCAGTCTTTAACTTCAAAATGGGTAAAAGGAATGTTGACTGGTCCTGTAACAATCTTACAATGGTCATTTGTTCGTAATGATCAGCCCCGTTCTGAAACTTGCACACAGATTGCTCTTGCCGTTCGCGATGAAGTTGTTGATTTAGAAAAAGCAGGAATCAAAATTATTCAAATCGATGAGCCTGCAATTCGTGAAGGTTTACCTTTAAGAAAAGAAGAATGGGCAAAATATTTGGACTGGGCTGTAAAAGCTTTTAGAATTTCTGCAAGCGGTGTAAACGACGATACGCAGATTCACCCGCACATGTGTTACAGCGAGTTTAACGACATCATCCAAAACATTGCCGACATGGATGCCGATGTTATTACCATCGAATGTTCTCGTTCGCAAATGGAACTTTTGGATGCTTTTGCCAACTTTAAATATCCAAACGAAATTGGGCCTGGTGTTTATGACATTCACTCGCCGCGTGTTCCTTCTAGTAAAGAAATGGTTCGATTACTGGAAAAAGCTTCGGCTGTAATTCCTGTTGATCAGCTTTGGGTAAATCCGGATTGCGGTTTAAAAACCCGTCATTGGAACGAAACTAAAAAAGCCCTGATTGAAATGGTTGCTGCAGCTCAGGAAATGAGAAAAGCTGTAGAAAATCCTGTTACTGAATAGTTTTATTTAGAATATATTTTTGTTTTTTATGCCGGCAGGTGAGACCGAATTTAGTTATGATTCGTTTCGGTTTCACTTCTGTTGGTATACTATTTTAGAAGAATTTCATTTTCATAAAATATTTGACAAACAAAAAGCACTTCAAATGAAGTGCTTTTCTATTTTACATTAAAATCTAGAACTAGAAGTTTTTAGAAATCCCAATGTTTACTGTTTTTCCAAAATTGAAGTAAAAAGATTTAACATCTACACCATTATTATCATAGCTTAAAGTTTCATAGCCTAAACCTCCAATACTAAAATTAAGTCCAAAACCTTTTTTCATATTGATAAAAAGTGCCGGTGTAAGCCCAACATACATACCATCTGCTTTAGCATCAGATATTAGCGGATCGTTTTCATAAGCTTTATTTCTTCGATTTTGAAAACCTGCTCCTAAATCACCAAAAACAGAGAAAGTTTCACTCAAAGGAACAGTATAACGAACAAACGCTCCAGCTTTAAAAGAATTAGATTTTGTTTTATTAAGGTCACCTTCTTGCTTAGAAGAAGACACTTTAAATTCTGCTCCAACGGTCCAATTATCATGAAATTGGTAACCTGCTTTTGGAGAAAAATCAAAGCTTGTTGCTTTAACCTTATTAGATTGGTAATCATAAGTGTCAGAAGTATAACCGATATTTCCTCCAACTAAAATTGTCCCCTTTTGGGCATTTGCAAAGCCAAAAACTGACAATGCAAGAATAAGTAGCATTTTTTTCATAATGTGATATTTATTAAGATTTCACATACATACAACAACAAAAATACCACTGCATGACAATACTAATTTTCTTAACAATTAATTAAAAACAGACCGTTATAAACAAGCTGAAAATTAAAATAATAAAAAGAAATGGTTATAAAAAAAGCACCTCAATTGAGGTGCTTTCTGAAATTGAATATATAATTTAAGATTAGAAGTTTTTAGAAATTCCAATGTTAAATGTTTGTCCAAAGTTGAAGTAGAATTTGCTGTAATCAGCTCCGTTGTTATCAAAACTTAAAGTTTCGTATCCTAAACCACCAATGCTGAAGTTTAAACCAAAACCTTTTTTCATGTTAATGAAAAGAGCTGGAGTAACACCAACATACATACCGTCTCCTTTGTATTTTGCATAAGCATTTCCAGGTCCGTAAACTTTATCTTTTTGAGTTTGGAAACCTGCTCCCATATCAGCAAAAACAGCAAATGTTTGGCTTAATGGCACAGAATAACGAACAAATGCTCCTAATCTGAAATTGTTGTTTTTTTCTTCGATACCAGCTGTTGTTTCGTCGTTAGATGAGCTTACTGCAAACTCTCCTCCTACTGTCCAGTTATCGTTAAATTGGTAACCTACTTTTGGAGAAAAAGTAAATGTACTTGTTTTGTCTTCGCTGAATCTGTATTCTGATTTTTCAGAAGTATAACCGATGTTTCCACCTACTAAGATTGTTCCTTTTTGAGCGTTTGCAAAACTGCAGATAGCCAAAGCAGCCATCACTAGAATTTTTTTCATAATTTGGGTATATTTTTATTTTAGCATTCCTTTAACAATAACGATGCCGTGAATACTGGGCTGATGATTTTTTTTATATTTTTTTTAAGAGATGAATTTTTAGCAATCGAGACTATTTCTGTTTACTTTTGTAACAAATAAAAAGTCATGTCGATAGAAGTAAACAGTATATCAAAAAGTTACGGAGAGCAAAAAGCTTTAAATGAAATTTCTTTTAAAATTGAGAAAGGAGAAATCGTAGGATTCCTCGGTCCAAATGGAGCCGGAAAATCTACTTTGATGAAAATCCTGACCACTTATTTACTTGCCGACAGCGGCTCAGCCCTTGTAAATGGTCACGATGTCATGACAAATGCAAAAGCAGTACAGCAGTCTATTGGTTACTTACCAGAGCATAATCCGTTATATTTGGATTTGTATGTTCGTGAGTATTTGGCTTTTAATGCCGATGTTTATAAAGTGCCAAAGTCAAGAATTGAAGAGGTAATCCAACTGACAGGACTGACACCTGAAAGTCATAAAAAAATCAGCCAGCTATCAAAAGGATACCGCCAGCGTGTAGGGCTTGCAAATGCTTTGTTACATAATCCGGATGTTTTAATTTTAGATGAACCAACTACAGGTCTGGATCCGAATCAGTTAATGGAAATTCGAAACGTAATTAAAAATATCGGAAAAGATAAAACCATTTTTCTTTCGACACATATTATGCAGGAAGTCGAAGCGATCTGCGACCGTGTCATAATTATTGACAAAGGACAAATTGTAGCCGACAATAAATTAGATCATTTAGTTGCTGCAGACAAGGAACAAGTTATTGAGGTTGAGTTTGATTATCAGATAGAAGAACAGCTTTTAGCAAAGCTTGAAAATATTGCTTCATACAAAAATACGCATGACATGACTTGGGAGCTAACTTTTATTACTGACAAAGATATGCGTCCTGCCATTTTTGACTTTGCCAACGAGAATGGGTTAAAAACATTACAATTGAATCAGAAAAACAAAAACCTCGAAGCTGTATTTAGAGAGATTACTAAATAATTTTCAGCCTCAGTTTACAGTCTCAGTTTCTTATACCAACCCAATTTATTCCTGGAATAAATTGGGTTTTCTTTTTTAGAATTGTTATTTCTCTTAATAATTCTTTTTACCTCTAAAATATTATTTATTCGTTATCAGGCGATTATGCTTTATTTAAGCAAATTTTAACTATTTTTATTTAGACTTGTTATAAATAGTGTTATATTTGCCAAGCAAAAACTTAATAATACCCTACCAAATGTTATCCTTTATCCACCATATAAAAGTCTTCTTCTGTTCAATTTTAAGCCAAACTGAAAGCTTTCAAAAAAAACTTTCTGATAAAATTGAACAAATCGTTTTACAGTAAAAATATAAGCCTATTTAAAATTTAAAAGCCCAAAACGACATGAAGAATATTTTAACCTCAATTATGCTGGCATTTTCAGTATACTCCTATTCGCAGACAGAACAGGAAAATGACAGCATAGTTGAAACCTCAATTAATGTTTTAGATGAAATCGTAATTACAAAAAAGAAAGTTTTATATACTCAAAAATCTGATCGATTGGTTTTCAATGTCGAAAATAGTATAGTTTCTGAAGGCGGCACAGCATTAGATGTTTTATCGCGTGCGCCCGGCGTTGTAGTTTCGCAGGACGGCGATTTATCTATTCGCGGACAGCAGGGTGTTGCCGTAATGATAAATGGCAAACTAACGCAGCTTTCGCAGAAAGAATTAGCCAATTACTTAAAATCGACTACTTCTTCGAATATTAAACAAATAGAAGTTATCACGAATCCTTCATCTAAATATGATGCTGCCGGAAAAGCAGGAATTATTAACATCATTTTAAAAAAACCAAGTAATTCAGGATTAAAAGGAACGGCATTTACCAGTTATGGCAGAGGCCGAAAAAATATAACTAATTCTGGTGTTAACTTAAGTTACAACAAAAATAAACTGGGCCTTTTTGGAAATTACAGCTATACTTTTAGAGGTGAAGAAGAACTTAAAGAATTTAATCAGATCCAATATACAGATGCTGCGCGTACACAAATTTCGACTAAAAATCATCAGACTTCAATTACTGACGAACCGTTGACATCAAACAATTTTAAAGTTGGAGCGCAATATGAGATTTCTCCAAAAACAAATATCGAAGCTTATGTTGATGCTAAAATTGGACGTTATCAAAACATGGCAAACGGTACAAATACGGTTGTAAACGCAATGAATCAGCTTCAATTTGATGCTGTAACTTATAATGACAGCAAAGAAAAGTGGTTTGATTATACATACGCTTTTTCCGGACTTCATAAATTTAATACTGAAGGAAAAAATATGGCTTTTGATTTTGAATACGAAACTTCAAAATTCAGATCAAATCAATTTCAAAGTTCAAACGATCTTTCAAATACCACTGCTGTCAATGACCGAAGAGGTTATATTCCGTCACAATTAAAAGTTTTTACAGGAAAAGTTGATTTTACAAATCCTTTAAAAGAAAAACAATCTATTGAATGGGGTTTTAAAGCCAGTGTAAAAAATAATGACAATCCTTCGGTTTATGAATATTTAGACAATAATCAATGGGTTATAGATGCCAATTCTTCTAATCATTTTGAATATAAAGAACAGATTTATGCGGCTTATGCCAATTATAAATACCGAGTTGGGGACTTGAGCATTCAGGGTGGTGTACGATCTGAATATACAGCGATCGACATTTTACAAAAAACTTTAAACGAAGAACATAAAGACGATTATTTAAAATGGTTTCCAAGTCTTTCTTTAAAATATGAATTTACAAGCAGTCACTCTATTCATGCATCATACAGTAAAAGAATCAACAGACCTAGTCAGTTTGATCTGAATCCGTTCCGTTTTTATGATGACCCGTTTAACTATTCACAGGGAAATCCAAACTTAGTTCCTGAGATTACACACACGGCAGAAGTGGGATATGCCTGGAAAAGTGCTTTTATGGCGTCATTATATTTTAACACTACAAAAGATGTTTTTACAGATGTGTACAATTATAATCCAGACACTAATATAACTGTAACAACTCAAATTAATTTATCGAAATCATACAATTACGGATTAAATATTACTCATTCTGCCGAACTGGCAAAGTACTGGTCTGTAAATACACTTTTTAATGTTTTTGAAAACAGGTTTGAAGCAAATGCGCTCAATTCTTCTACAATTGACCCAATTGTGACTTTAAATTTAAATGTTCAGAATTCATTTACTATTACAGAAAGCCTGAAAGCGGAAGCGAATGCTCAATATCAGTCAAAATCAAATTTAGGAGTTTATGAACGTGACGGCTTTTTTGATCTGAGTATTGGAGTTTCAAAACAGGTATTAGCTGGCAAAGGAAGCTTTAAACTAAATTTTACAGATGTTCTTAATACAAATAATTTTTATATAAACTCAGCAGTTGGGCAGACTGCAATCAATAAACGATACAACTTGGATAATCGTATCGCTACATTAGCCTTTACATACAGAATTTAAATTCATCCCTTGAACTTGTTTTTTTGTTTTTTATTTTTTTTTGAAAAAAGAGCCTGCTGATTTTTGCAGGCTCTTTTATTTTTAGTCTATAAATTCTCCAAAATAGTTTTCATTTCTTTGATAACGATTCTAATATCTCCTTCATTTGTTCTCCAGTTTACAAATGAAGCACGGATACCTTTTTTATTTTGGTAAACAGTCGGCGTCATAAATACTTTACCAGTATCGTTCAGTTCAGTTAAAAATGCTGTTACTTTTTCCTGATTTTCATCACCTTTTAAAGTAAAACAAACATTATTTAATCGAATTGGAGCTAAAAGCTCAAATCTTCCCTCATCAACAAGTGCATTTGCAAAATGAAGTGCCAGCAAAATACTTTTTTCAATAATATCACAAAAACCTTCTTTTCCGTAAGCCACTAAAGAAAACCAAACCGGCAGTGCTCTTAAACGGCGTGAATTTTCCGGAACTACATTTAGGTAATTAAAATTCTCCAACGGATTCCCTAAATAAGGCGCATTTGAGTTTTGGAATGTTTCAATCTGCAGATTAACATGCTCTTTTTTAACCAAATAAAAAGCACTTTCGTACGGAACATTCAGCCATTTATGGCAGTCAATCGTAATACTGTCTGCTCCTTCCCAGCCTTTTACATAATGTTTGTATTTTTCTGAAACTGCCGCAAATCCGCCAAAGGCACCATCAATATGCCACCAGAAATTGTATTTTTCTTTCAATTCTGCTATTGCTTCAAAATCATCAAAGTCGGCTGTATTTACTGTTCCAGCACTTGAAATCAGAATAAAAGGTTTTCCGTTTAGAGCTTTAATCTTTTCTTCTAAATCGGCAATATCCAAAGCTTCACGATTACCTTCTATTGTCTTTACAACAGTATAATTCTGACTTCCAATTCCTAACATCGATAATGATTTTACAGAAGAAGAATGCGGTGTTGCTGTTAAAATATTGATGGTTTCAGAAATTCCGTTTTTAGCAAAATCTTTTCCAAACTGTTTTCCAAACCATTGTCTCGCAACTGCTAAACTTGTGAAGTTAGACATTGTGGCACCCGTTACAAATCCGCCTAAAAACGAATCCGGAAGTTCTAATAATTGCAATAATAAATTAATAGTTTCAAACTCTATTAAAGCCGAATTACCTCCCTGTGAAGTTACAGATTGTGTATTTTGATCGTAAACTGATGCCAGCCAATCTCCAACAATAGAAGCTGGGGTTGATCCGCCGGTTACAAATCCCCAATAACGAGGACCTGGCGATGAGACTAATAGAGGAGCTAATCTTTCTTTAAACTCACTTAAAGCTTCTTCAGAACCTAAACCTAATTCGTTCAAATCACGTTTTGGATCAATTACATTTTTATTTGAAGTTGGAATAGTTTCCAAATTGTTCAGAAAATCAATTCCCTGCTGTTTTGTCTTTTCTAAGATATTCTCAAAATTGTCGAGATCATGCTGTAATTTTGAATTCATATTATATAGTTATTTACATCACGCAATGTCAGGCTGAGCGAAGTCAAAGCCATTTCACACGAGATAAGTTGTTTTTAGTATTTATTTTAAGTATTGAAATTTTATAGAGAAGCTACCATTTCGTCTTTTCAGAGAATCTTGAAACCATCATAGAACAGATTACGTCTCCATTGGCATTTAATAAAGTAGCGATTGGATCTACTAAAGTTCCCAGAATCATGGCAACCGGAAGTGCTTGTTCCATTGGAAAACCATAAACAGTTATGGCTAAGATTTCGCCAATATAACCTCCATTAGGGATTCCGCCTTCGACAATTGAAACTATAACCGTAATTCCAAGTGCTAAAAGAATTGTCATCGGATCTGAAAAATCTTTACCAAACATGGCAAACAAAAAAGTTATTTTTAAGATGGATGACATACTCGAACCGTCTTTATGCAGAGGCGCGCCAAGCGGAATTACCAGATTTCGTACATGTGCCGGAATTCCCATTTTTTCTGCCGCAGTTAAATTGGCCGGAATCGTTGCAATGCTGCTGCAGGTTCCAACTGCTGTTAAAGAAGGCATTATGTTATTGCTCCAAAAAACTTTAAAAGCTCGTTTTCCGCCAGCAGCAAAAGCATATAAACTAAAGAACACAAAAAAATAGAAAATACAGGCAGCATAATAAACTGCCATTGGTTTTGCATAAACGCCTAACAATTGTGGTCCGAAAACACCAACTTGGTAAGCAAAATAAGCTCCTAAACCAATTGGTGCAAATTTCATTATAATGTTCAAAAGCTGTTTCATTACCTCGTTTCCTGAATCTAGAAAACTTTTGAAAGCATTTCCTTTTTCTCCCGATTGTAATGTTGCAAAACCTACTAAAAAAGAGAAAATAATCAATGCCAGCATGCTTTTTCGAGACAATAGTTCGAAGAAATCATTGGCTGTAAGCAGTTTTGCAATTTGATCTCCAGCCGATCCTGATGCTGTTTCTTCAAAAACAACTTTGGCAATTGCAATATGTTCATGAATTGGAAAAAGAAAAACAGCACAAATCATTACAATTGCTGAAATCAGAATTGTCGCGAGAAAAACCAATACCATTATTACAAACAGTTTTCCTAGCTTTTCTGTTCGCTCCAGATTCGCAACCGAAGAACCTATTGTGAAAAATATAAGCGGAATAATGGCTGTAAAAAGTAAATTCAGGAATATATCGCCAAGAGGTTTTATAATCAAAACATCTTCTCCAAATACCAATCCAAAAATACTTCCAATTATAATTCCGCCAAGAAGCCATAAAATGCTGCTGTAACTCTGTAAAAAATTGATTTTCTTAACTTCCATAATGATACAAGGGTTTAGAATTCAGCAACCTTTATTTTTTAACACATAGAAACATAGTTCTCTTTGTCTATAAAGGCGTTTGACTTATTTAAACAAACATAGCTATGTGTGAAAAATGTATTTTTCTTTTAATTCTTCTCAACTAAAATTAAGAAAAATCTATGTTTCTATGTGTTTAAAATTTCAACTACTTCTCCAGAACAATAGTAGTAAAAGCTCTGTCGACTAGTTCTCCTGTTTTGCTTTTTACTTTTTCGGTTTGTGTTTCTGTATACACAATTTTAAAATCCGATTTTTTGATTAATTCCTGCGCTTTTTCTGTACTGTACAATTCAAATTCGAATTGTGTAAAAGGCAGTTTTTTCATAAAGTCTTCTTCGGCAAATGTCAGGCAGAAATTTCCATTTGGTTTTAAAACTCTATAGATTTCCGAAAGTAATTCTTCAGGTTTCTGCCAGAAATAAATGGTATTTACGGTAAATATTTTATCAAATAATCCATCTTCAAACGGAATCGTATTTCCGTCATAAAGTGAAAAGAAAGCCTGTTTTTGAGAAACAAAATTTCTATTGATTTGGCGCGCTTCCTGAAACATCAGTTCCGACATTTCCAGTCCGTAATACTTTAGATTTTTGGCTTGTTCAAACAAAAATTCTACGTGACCAGCGTTTCCGTGGCCTAGTTCCAGGATTCTGTTTTCGTTTGAAATATTTAGATTCTGAATCGAATGCTTGGTCATATTGATGTTCGTTTCGTTCATCATATTTCCCATTTCGATTCCTTTTTCTCCCGATGGATGTTTTAATTGAGAGGCTATGGCTTGTAGTTCTTCTTGTTTCATAATCTTTTTAAATTAAATTCCAATTTAAAAATACCAAATTCCAAGCTTTCTTGTCATTTCGAGAATTTTCACCATTAAGACATTAAGAAAATTAAGCTAAACTTGATGAGCTTAATTCTAAATGGTAAAAAGAAAATTAAGGCCTGGCTTTATGAACTTAATCTCTTAATGGTAAAAAAAACTAAAAAACCTGACTTGCAATCTGGCGGATATTCTCAGACTTACCCATTGAATAATAGTGTAAAAATGGAACTCCTGCGGCTTTTAATTCTAATGACTGTTGAATCGCCCATTCGATTCCGACTTGTTTGATTTCAGCGTTGTTTTTGCATTTATCTACAGCATCGATTAAATCTTCTGGTAAATCGATTCTGAAAATCTGTGGTAAAACCTGTAAATGTCTCTGAACCGCAATGGGTTTAATTCCAGGAATAATCGGAATTGTGATTCCCATTTCTCTTGCTTTTTCTACAAAAGCAAAATATTTAGAATTGTCAAAAAACATTTGTGTTACCACATAATCTGCTCCTGCATCTACTTTTTCTTTTAATCTTTTTAAATCTGATTGTAAAGATGGTGATTCTAAATGTTTTTCCGGATAACCGGCAACTCCAATACAGAAATCTGCTTTGTTATCAGCATCTATTACTTCATGCAGATATTGCCCGCAGTTTAGATCTTTAATTTGACGAACCAAATCAATTGCATAATGGTTACCGCCAGCTTTGGGCACAAAAGATTGTTCATCTTTCATTGCATCGCCGCGAAGCGCCATTACGTTGTTAATTCCTAAATAATGACAGTCAACCAGCATGTATTCGGTTTCTTCTTTGGTAAAACCACCGCAAAGCAAATGCGGCACAGTGTCTACATTGTATTTATGTTTTATAGAAGCGCAGATTCCAAGCGTTCCAGGACGCATACGAGTCAGTTTTTTGTCCAAAAGTCCGTTGCCTTTATCAATGTAAATATACTCCTCACGTGAAGTCGTTACATCAATAAACGGCGGATTAAACTCCATTAACGGATCAATATTATCGTATAATTCCTGAATGCTTTTTCCCTTTTGAGGCGGAATAATTTCAAATGAGAATAATGTTTTTCCTTTGGCGTTTTCTATATGTTCTGTTACTTTCATTATTAAGTCTTAAAGTTGTAAAGTCAAAAGTCTAAAGTCTTTCCTTTCGGACTTTACGACTTTTGACTTTCGACTAATTTAATCTGCTATATTAGGGTTTAACCACTTCATTGCGTAATCAAGCGGTACATTTCGGCGTTTTGCGTAATCTGTAACTTGATCTTCTTTTATTTTTCCGAGTCCGAAATAGCGGCTTTTTGGGTTTCCGAAATAATATCCTGAAACCGAAGAAGCCGGCCACATTGCCATGCTTTCTGTTAGTTTCACTCCTATTTGTTTTTCAACATCTAAAAGCTTCCAGATTGTTGGTTTTTCCAAGTGATCTGGACAAGCTGGATAACCCGGAGCTGGACGAATTCCTTTATAACTTTCTTTAATCAATTCTTCGTTGGTTAAAGATTCATCGACATCATAACCCCAGAAATCTTTACGTACTCTCTCATGAAGGTATTCGGCGAAAGCCTCAGCAAAACGATCGGCAAGCGCTTTTACCATAATCGAATTGTAATCGTCTAAATTCTTTTCATATTCAGCCGCCCATTCGTCTACACCGAAACCTGTTGTTACACAAAAAGCTCCAATATAATCTTCTATTCCGCTTTCTTTTGGCAGAATAAAATCAGCTAAAGCGATGTTTGGAGCTCCTTTTGTTTTTTGTGACTGCTGACGAAGCGTTAAGAATTTTTCTAAAACTTTTCCGTTTTCATCACGCAATTCGATATCGTCATCATTTACCTGATTGGCAGGGAAAATTCCGTAAATACCTTTTGCTTTTAATTTTTTCTCTTCTAAAATCACTTTCAACATTGCCTGAGCATCGTTAAAAACAGAAGTTGCTTCTTTACCCACAACCTCATCCGTTAAAATTGCTGGATATTTTCCGTACAATTCCCAAGTCTGAAAAAATGGCGTCCAGTCGATATATGGAACCAAAACATCTAGTTCAATTTCGATGGTTTGTGCACCGATTACTTTTGGCTTAGTTGGCGTGTATTCCGACCAATCCAATGGCAATTTGTTTTTGCGGGCATCTTCAATCGTCAGGAAGTTTTTATCTCTCGAACGATTTAAGAACGTTTCTCTAAACGAATCGTATTCTGCACGAATATCTGCCGCATATATTTTTCTATTATGATCTAACAGATTTCCTGCAACGGTAACGGCTCTCGAAGCATCGTTTACGTGAATTACCGTTTCTCTGTACTGAGGTGCAATTTTCACGGCAGTATGTGCACGCGAAGTTGTTGCTCCTCCAATCATAATCGGGATTTTAATATCTTGTTTGTCTAATTCTTTGGCTAAATAAACCATTTCGTCAAGCGAAGGCGTAATCAATCCACTTAATCCAATAATATCTACTTCATGTTCAATCGCCGCTGCAATGATTTTTTCCGGAGGCACCATAACACCAAGATCTACAATCTCATAATTATTACAAGCCAAAACCACAGAAACGATGTTTTTACCAATATCGTGAACGTCACCTTTTACGGTTGCCATCAAGATTTTTCCGTTTCCTTGTTTGTCCCCTGCTTGTTTACTCGCTTCGATAAATGGCAATAAATAAGCCACGGCTTTTTTCATTACACGAGCCGACTTTACTACCTGAGGCAGGAACATTTTTCCGCTTCCGAATAAATCTCCAACTACATTCATTCCCGTCATCAAATTGATTTCGATAACTTCGATTGGTTTTGTTGCTGCCAAACGTGCTTCTTCAACATCTTCTTCAATAAAAGCATCGATTCCTTTTACCAACGAATGTGTAATACGATCCTGAACAGTTCCAAAACGCCATTCCTGAACTACTTTTTCATCGCTCTTTGCTTCGCCTTTTACATTTTCTGCAAAGTCCAAAAGTCGTTCTGTGGCATCATCACGTCTATCTAAAATTACGTCTTCAACGTGTTCTAATAAATCTTTCGGAATGTCATCGTAAATCGTCAACATCTCCGGATTAACGATTCCCATCGTCATTCCTTCTTTAATTGCGTGGTATAAAAACACCGAGTGCATTGCTTCACGAACAACATCATTCCCTCTAAACGAGAACGAAACGTTACTTACTCCACCGCTGATGTGCGCATGAGGAAGATTTTCACGAACCCATTTTGTTCCTCTAAAGAAATCCAGAGCGTTCAATCTATGCTCTTCCATTCCCGTTGCAACTGGGAAAATATTTAAATCGAAAATAATATCTTGTGGAGGGAAATTTACTTTGTTCACCAAAATATCATACGAACGCTGGCAAATTTCAACTCTACGATCGTAATTATCGGCCTGACCCACTTCATCAAAAGCCATTACAATAGCAGCAGCTCCGTAACGTTTGATTAATTTGGCGTGGTGAATAAAGGCTTCTTCCCCTTCTTTTAACGAAATCGAGTTTACAACGCTTTTTCCTTGTACTACTTTTAGACCTGCTTCAATGATTTCCCATTTCGAACTGTCGATCATAATCGGTACTCTCGAAATGTCTGGTTCTGCAGCAATTAAATTCAAAAATTTAGTCATTGCATTAACTCCGTCAAGCATTCCTTCATCCATATTAATATCGATGATCTGTGCCCCGCTTTCTACTTGTTGTCTTGCAATATCAAGCGCCTCGTCATATTTCTCTTCCTTGATTAATCTCAAGAATTTTCTTGAACCTGTTACGTTTGTACGCTCACCAACATTCACGAAAACACTTTCCGGCGTAATAATTAACGGTTCTAATCCTGATAATACAAGGTCTCTTCTTTTTTCTGTCATTTTTTTTAAAGTTACTGAGATCCTAAGATGCTAAGGTTCTAAGTTTTTTATTCTATTTTCCCTGTAAGGTTTTTAAAACCGTACAGGTATTTATGTTTTCAATATTTTATTTCGGTGTGTCCCTCTGAGTCTTCTGACTTCTATCACTCACGACGATTCGGTTATAACACTTTTATTTTAGTGTCAGTAAATCTTTAACTTCATCCAACATTCCATAACTCGAGCTCATATATTTAGATTTATTTGAAATAACATTCTTTAACTCATAATAATTTTCAAGATAGGTTTGAGATATTGTTATAATTGGCTTACCATCTTTCATTAAATATAAATATTCATAATCTTCAACATTCCCTTTTAGAATTCTTATCTCGAAACCATTAAAGTCGTTAAACTTAAATATTTTACTATATCCTAAATAGGTTCTTTTTTCAATATTATCATTAATAATCTTTATATTGATAATTTTATTTTTAAACTCATGCACGAGAATAAGAATCAACATCAAGCTTACTATTATAGGCAGCAAAATTCCTTTTACTTCTATTTCTCCTCTATTTAATTTTATCAATTGATCAATAAATGTCATTATTCCAAAAATTAAAAAGAATATTATTAATCCAGGTATTAGATATACTCTAAAATTAAATTTCGATTTTACTTCCTCAAATTTCCCTTATCATTTGTGCCGTTCCTACGGAACTCTTATTTTTAATTATCTCTTCTTTTTTAACGGAATAAATTCCGTTGCTACAAAATGAATCGTTCCTTCGGAACTCTCTAAAGAGCCTTCAGCTCAAATTATTTTGTAGGGATGGATTTTAATCCGTCCACGCAACGAATGGAAATTATATTACGCAATAACTGGCGCAATTCTCGGCTTATAATCCTTCGCCACCTCAGCCATTAATCGAATATGATCTGGCGTTGTTCCGCAACAACCTCCGATGATATTGATTAAATTATCTTCTAAATACTCTTTAATGAATACCTGAGTCTGTTCTGGCGTTTCATCGTATTGTCCGAAAGCATTTGGCAATCCTGCATTTGGATGTGCCGAAACATTAAAACTTGTATTGTGCGCTAATGTTTTTAAATACGGTTTCAATAAATCAGCTCCAAGAGCGCAATTGAATCCTACACTTAACAACGGAATATGTGAAACTGAAATCAAAAACGCTTCAACAGTCTGCCCAGAAAGTGTTCTTCCAGAAGCATCTGTAATTGTTCCTGAAACCATGATTGGAATATCAATGTTGCGTTCTTCTTTTACTTCTTCGATTGCAAAAAGTGCTGCTTTTGCATTTAGCGTATCGAAAATTGTTTCTACTAAAAGTAAATCGCATCCACCATCCATTAAAGCTTCTGCTTGTTGTTTGTACGCAATTCTTAAATCGTCAAACGTTACAGCTCTGTAACCCGGATCATTTACGTCTGGCGACATACTTGCCGTACGGTTTGTCGGTCCGATTGAACCGGCAACGAAACGTGGTTTTTCTGGATTTTTTGCGGTAAACTCATCGGCTACTTGTCTTGCGATTTTTGCCGATTCGTAGTTTAACTCGTAAACCAAATCTTCCATGTGATAATCAGCCATACCGATTGTCGTTCCTGAGAAGGTATTGGTTTCTACAATGTCAGCACCAGCTTCATAATAAGCGGCATGAACATCGCGAATTGCTTGTGGTTGTGTTAGGGATAGTAAATCGTTGTTTCCTTTTAACGGATGCGGAAAATCTTTGAAACGCTCTCCTCTGAAATCTTCTTCGGAGAAATTATAGCGCTGCAACATTGTTCCCATTGCTCCATCTAGGATTAGGATATTTTTTTTTATTGCTTCTTGAATTGTTATTGCCATGGCTTATTTTTTTAGCTTCTGAGATTATCCCGATAGCTATCGGGACTAAGATGCTAAGTTTTTTTATTATGATTTTGAAGCAAACCTGTTAGCTTTGCTTCGAATATTTTGTTCACATTAATTCCAAAAGTGCACTATTGCTGGCTCATTAGCCCCGATTGAAGAGGAAATTATTTTGCTTTTTTCTTTAAAAAAGCAAAATGATTGCAACGAAAAGCGGGAACTATTGACTGCAAAAATGCGCCAATGATTCGCTCCTTTACTGAGTTATTTCAGTAAATATTGTATGTTGTCTGGAAAAGTTTTGAGAAATACGAGTATGTATTTGTGTTATCTATCTTTAATACTGGAAAATGTCGTATAAAGTAGAATTTAGCACCTTCTTTATGATAAAGGGTTGCTAAGGTTTCATCGGGTCTATCCCTCCGCCTTTCGTGATAACTGACAATAATTTTAAGAACAGTGCAAAGGTATGAAATAGGGTTTCGATTTGCAAATGTTTTTTTCTAAGGTTCTGAGAGGCTGAGGGACTAAGGTTCTAAGGTTTTTACCTTGCATGTGATTTAGCTCCAGAGGAGCATAATATTTATAGAAAACAATTAACCAAGCAAACAAAAGCTCCAGCGGAGCGACATATATTTCGCTCCGCCGGAGCTCTTTCTCAAACGACATCAATTTTATTCTATAAATATGCCATCCCTCCGGGATTAATAAAAAAAGCCCAAACTTTAAAAAGTTTAGGCTTTACAATATTTAAAAACTTTAGCGCCTTAGTCCCTCAGCCTCTCAGCACCTCAGATTAAACAATCGCTTTGACAACCGCTTTTGGAGCTTCTTTACGAGTTCCGTCGAAACCGTCTACTCCAGAAACTGTTGTATATTTCAATACATATTTTTTACCTGGGTTGATGATTCCGTATGCAGCCTGGCACATTAAAGTTGCTTCGTGGAAACCGCAAAGAATTAACTTTAATTTTCCTGGGTATGTATTTACGTCTCCAATGGCAAAGATTCCCGGAATGTTGGTTTGATAATCTAATGCATTATTTACTTTAATTGCATTTTTCTCGATTTCTAATCCCCAGTCTCCAATTGGACCTAATTTTGGTGTTAATCCGAAAAGCGGAATGAAATAGTCGCATTCGATTTTACGGTGTGCGCCGTTTTCTTCGATATCTAATGATTCAACGTGCTCAGCACCATTGATTCCGATAACTTCTGCTGGAGTAATTAATTTAATTTTTCCAGCTGATTTTAATTCCTGTACTTTTTCTACAGAATCTAAAGCTCCTCTGAATTCGTTTCTTCTGTGAATCAAAGTTACTTCTGAAGCTACGTTTGCTAAGAAGATACTCCAGTCTAATGCTGAATCTCCTCCTCCTGCAATGACTACTCTTTTATCTCTGAATTTCTCAGGATTTTTGATGAAGTATTTTACTCCTTTATCTTCATAAAACTCGATATCTTCGATAAGTGGCTTACGAGGCTCAAAACTTCCTAAACCTCCTGCGATTGCAATAACTGGTGCGTGAAATTTAGTTCCTTTGTTTGATGTTACAATGAAAGTTCCGTCTTCTTGCTTTTCAACAGTTTCAGCACGCTCTCCCAAAGTAAATCCTGGTTCAAATTGTTTAATTTGCTCCATTAATCCGTCAACTAAATCTCCAGCTAATACTTCTGGGAATCCAGGAATATCATAAATTGGTTTTTTTGGATATAACTCTGATAGCTGTCCTCCTGGTTGTGGAAGAGCATCTAAAATGTGGCATTTTAATTTTAACAATCCTGCCTCAAATACGGCAAATAAACCTGTTGGGCCTGCTCCAATTATAAGTATATCTGTTTTAATCATTATGTTGTTGTTTATAATCATTCTTAATAACGCAAAGAAACGAATAAATCCTTGTACTTTCAATGATTTTTATCATTTATTTCTTTCCGAAACTTTTTTACTCTTTATTTTTTAATTTCATCGTTCATCGGGTTAAAACCCGACGCTACAATATGAAACGTCCTGCCTTCATCGGGTTGAAACCCGACGCTACAATATGAAACGTTCCTCCGGAACTCTTATAATCCCTTATTTTTCAATGAATCGGTTATCTCATTCATTCGTTTAACCTTTTCTTCAAAATTGCCTTTTAGCGTTTTTCGATATTCGTTCAGATTCTCAACCATTTGGTTGATATCTTCTGGAATTACTTCTTCAAAAAATTCACGCAATCTTTTTGCCGTTGTTGGCGATTTTCCGTTTGTTGAAATCGCAATTTTTACATTCCCTTTTGTTACGATTCCCCCCAGATAATAATCACATAAATCTGGTGTGTCGGCTATATTGCAAATCAAACAGCGTTTTCTTGCTAAATCGTAAACCTTTTTATTTACTTTCAAATCGTCTGTACAGGCAATTACCATGTGACGTTTTTTGAGCATTTTCTTTTTGAACTTCGATTCTGTCAATTTAATCGAAGGATGTTTTTCGGCCAGAACTTTTATTTCTAAATGAAATTCTTTCGCCACTACCTCAACATTTGCATTCGGACTTGACTTGAGCAAGAAAGAAAGCTTTTCCAGACCTACATTTCCTCCGCCTACAATCAATACATTTAAATTGTGAAGCTTTAGAAATATTGGATATAATTCGTTTTGTTCCATGTTACCAATATGTTGTTCCTAACGGAACAATTAATAATGCAAACTTCGGGTTAAAACCTGACGCTGCAAAATCGGTGTCAATCATATGTTCCTAACGGAACATTATTAATGTGAAAACATTTTTTTTTCTACCGATGAAATGTTCCTAACGGAACATATAAATTCTAACGAATTTCTTCTTTTGATAGAAATTCTTCGTAAAATCCTTTTAGTTTGTTGCTTTCGCGAACCACTTCACCAATAACAATAATAGCTGGCGAACCTAATTCTTTTTGTTTTACAACTTCTAAAATTGAATCAACTGTTCCAACTCCAACTTTTTCTTCTGCTGTTGTTCCGTTTTGGATGATCGCAACGGGTAAATTTCCTTTGTCTTCTTTTTGAAACAAATCGATGATTTGAGCCAATTTGTGCATTCCCATCAAAATCACAACTGTTGCAGAAGATTGTGCAGCCAAAGCTATATCTGACGATAATTTTCTATCAGAAGTTGTTCCGGTAATGGCCCAAAAGCTTTCTGAAACTCCTCGCTTTGTAATCGAAATTCCCTGACTTGCAGGAACTGCAACTATAGATGAAATTCCGGGAACTACGATGGTTTCTATTCCGAAACTTTCTGCAAATTCTACTTCTTCGCTTCCTCTTCCAAAAATAAATGGATCTCCGCCTTTTAATCGAACTACATTTCCGTAAGTCAAAGCATTATCTACAATCAGCTGATTGATTTGATCTTGAGTGAAAGCATGATTTCCGATTCTTTTTCCAACAAAAATTCGAATGGCAGTTTTAGGTGCATAATCCAGAATTTCTTCATTGGCCAAAGCGTCGTATAAAACCACATTTGCTTCAGCCAATGCCTTTACAGCTTTTAGCGTCAGTAAATCGGGATCGCCCGGACCTGCACCGACTAAAGTTATTTTGGGTTTTATATTAAGCATTTTCTAATTCCTGAGCTCTGAAAGTTTCGATTTTATCAAAGAAAACAGTTGCCTGAGCAATGTAATCTTTAGCGAAAGCTTCAGATGGTTCATTTTTATTGATTTGGTAAACCAAATCTTTAAAAGTTGAGTTTAATTCTATTTTATTCGTGTCGATAAAAACAGTATCAAACAAATCCACGATTCCTGCGTGATGGTTTGTTTTTTGGTTTTCTGACAACAATAAAGCTTTTGCTCCATTTACAAATCCAGCGTAAGCATGGTAAATTGCATCTGACCATTTTTTCTCATCGAAAGATTCCTGAGCCAAAATCAATTTCTCTTTAGCTTCAAACAATAATGTCGCTACTAAATCGATTACAACTCCAGCACATTCTCCAACTCCAACTGCTTTTACGTAATTGTCTGCATTACCCCAATCTACAAAATCTGCTTCTGTTAAATTGGTTACATCTGCGTAAGGTTTTAAGATTTCGTAAAAATACTTTTCTCCTTTTGTATCATAATAATCAAGGAATTTTTGTCCGCTTCCGTTAGCATCAAAATCATTTAAGATGGTACGCAACGCATCTGGACCTCTACGACTCGGTACTTTGATTACTTTATCAGCAAAACGTCCTGCGCCATTTCCTAATCTTCCCCCACCCAATAAAACTTGTAAAGCCGGAGCTACTAGTTTTCCTGAATTGATAGACATTCCTTGGAATCCAATTGCAGACATATTATGTTGTCCGCAGGCATTCATACAGCCTGAAATTTTAATTTCGATTTCGCGGTTGTTTAAATACTGAGGATATTCTGCACTTAAAACTCTTTCTAATTCTTCTGCAATACCGGTACTACTTGCAATCCCCAAGTTGCAAGTATCAGTACCCGGACATGCCGTAATATCTCCAACCGAATTATATCCTAACTGAACAAAATCCAATTTGGCTAATTCTTGGTAAAAGAATGGTAAATTTTCTTCTTTTACGTGACGTATTACAATATTTTGACGCAATGAAAAACGTAATTCATTTGCTGCGTAATTCTTAATTAAAGCAGCTAATAATCGCGCTTTATCAGTATAAAAATCTCCTAATAAAACTTTAATTCCAATAGCATAATAACCGTCTTGTTTCTGTTTGATTACATTCGATTTTTTCCACGCTTCATACGCTTCTGTATCTTCGATTGTAACTTGCGGAACTTCTAAAACTGGTTCTGGAATTGATCCGTCAAAAGCGGTTGTATCAATTTCGTATGTTTCAAAAGCGATAGCTTTTTTCTCTTTTTCAACCAAATCAAGGAAAACATCTCTTCCCATTTCTTTGATTAAGAATTTCATACGCGCTTTCATTCTTTTAGCACGTTCTCCGTATCTATCAAAAATACGAATGATTCCTTCTGCTGTTGGGATGATTTCGTTTACGGGAACAAACTCCGAAAGCAATTCTGCATGTGCTGGCTGAGATCCTAAACCTCCACCAAACATGATTTTAAAACCTTTTTGTCCATCTTTGATTTTCGGAATAAATCCTAAATCGTGTAAATAACTCAAAGCAGTATCTTCATCTGAAGACGAGAACGAAATTTTGAATTTACGTCCCATTTCCTGACAGATTGGGTTTCTTAACAAATACTGAAAAAGTCCGTGTGCATAAGGCGAAACATCAAATGGTTCGTTTACGTCAACTCCAGCTAGTTCACTTCCTGTAATATTTCTAACGGTGTTTCCACAAGCTTCACGAAGTGTGATATCGTCTTTAGCCAAATCTGCCCAAAGTTCCGGTGTTCTGTCTAAACTCACATAGTGAATCTGGATATCCTGACGTGTTGTAATGTGCAAACGTCCCGTAGAATATTCGTCAGAAACCTGAGTAATACGCACCAATTGCTCGCTGGTTACTTTACCGTAAGGCAATTTGATACGGATCATCTGAACGCCTTCCTGACGCTGACCGTAGATTCCACGCGCTAAACGAAGACTACGAAAACGCTCATCATCAATTTTTCCTCCACGGAATAAATGAATCTTTTTTTCTAATTCGATAATCTCCTTCTGAACTACCGGATTTTCTATTTCTGTTCTAAAACTTTCCATTTTCTTTTTCTTGCTTTAGGCTTTAAGCTGTAGGCTATAAGCTTTTTAAACTTTGTGTCTTCAATCTTTTAAGCTTAAGGCTTATTGCTTAAAGCTTATAGCAGGTTTACCTAATAAATCCTACTCCTGCTGTTGTGTTTGTTGCTGTATCAATTAAGATGAAAGCTCCGTTTGATTTGTTTTCGTTGTATGAATCAAAATATAACGGTTTGCTTAATTTGATCGTTACTTCTCCAATTTCGTTGATGGCCAATTGTGAAGCTTCTGTCGTTCCAGAATAATCTGTAGCAATTGTATTTTTAATGCTTTCTACTTTTGCTAAAACTCTGTTTGTATTGTGTTGTACTAAATATTTTGTTCCTGGAACCAGTTTTTTGCTGTCCATCCAGCAAACTGTCGTTGTAATGTCTTTTTCAATTTTTGGAAGTTCATCTGATTTTACAATCATATCACCTCTCGTCACATTGATATCATTTTCTAATTCGATTGTAATTGAAGAACCTGCAACAGCTTCGTCAAATGTTTTATCGAAAAAGTGAATTTTAGACACTTTAGATTCTGTTAAAGATGGAAGAACTGTAACAGCATCTCCAACTTTAATTGAGTTTCCGTATAATTTACCAGCGTAACCTCTAAAATCATGGTATTCTTCCGTTTTTGGACGAATAACAGTCTGAACTGGAAAACGTGCTTTTCCTGCTTCAAAAACATCATGTGAATGTAATCCTTCTAAATGTTCTAAAACCGTTTGTCCATCATACCAAGGCATATTTTCAGATTTATCAACCACGTTTCCGCCGTTAATAGCGCTTAACGGAATATAACTTACGTTTTGCTCTTTGAATGTGCTTTTTGCATTTAATGCCTGAAAATCGGCTTTGATTTTATTGAAAACTTCTTCTGAGTAATCAACTAAATCCATTTTGTTTATCGCTACGATTACCTCTTTTACTCTCAATAAATTATTGATAAAAAAGTGACGGTAAGTCTGCTCGATAACTCCTTTTCTGGCATCAATTAAAATGATAGAAACCTGAGAAGTCGAAGCTCCTGTAACCATGTTTCTTGTATATTCTACGTGACCCGGAGTATCGGCAATAATGTAACTTTTCTTTGCAGTCGAAAAATAAATATGCGCAACGTCAATCGTGATTCCTTGTTCTCTTTCTGCTACTAAACCATCAGTTGCCAAAGAAAAATCAAGGTAATCGTATCCTTTTTGCTTACTGCTTTTTTCGATTGCTTCTATTTTATCAGTTGTCAATGATTTTGTATCGTACAATAATCTCCCGATCAAAGTACTTTTTCCGTCATCTACACTTCCTGCTGTTGCTATTTTTAAAACGTCCATTCTTTTTATGTTGTTGGTTGTTGGTTTATGGTTGTTGGTTTTTATAAAACATCAACTAAAACCATCAAAATATTTAGTCTGCTTTTTTTGTTATTGTTGTAATTATTGAAGTTTTCAGCTATCAACTAAAAACTATCAACCAACAACTTAAAAATATCCTTGTTGTTTTCTCTTTTCCATTGCAGCTTCAGAACGTTTGTCGTCGATTCTGGCTCCTCTTTCAGAAATAGTTGATGATCTAATTTCTCCAACTACTTCTTCGATTGTTGCTGCATAAGATTCAACAGCTGCTGTACAACTCATATCTCCAACGGTTCTGAAGCGAACAATTCTTTCTTCGATTTGTTCGTCTTCTTCTTGGTACACAAAAGGAGAATGCGACCAGATTAAACCGTCTCTCAAAAAAACTTTTCTTTTATGTGAGAAGTAGATTGAAGGAATCTCGATATTTTCTTTTTCGATATAACTCCAAACATCTAATTCTGTCCAGTTTGAAATTGGGAAAACACGAACGTTTTGTCCATTTTCAATTTTTCCATTCAAAATATCAAACAATTCTGGTCTCTGATTTTTTTCGTCCCATTGACCGAAATCATCACGAACAGAGAAAATACGTTCTTTTGCTCTTGCTTTTTCTTCATCACGACGTGCACCACCAATACAAGCATCAAACTTAAATTCTTCAATTGCATCTAAAAGTGTTGTTGTTTGTAAGCTGTTACGGCTTGAATATTTCCCAGTTTCTTCAACCACTTTTCCTTCATCAATAGCATCCTGAACATTACGAACGATTAGCTCTAAACCTAATTCTTCTACCAATTTATCTCTGAAAGCAATTGTTTCAGGGAAATTATGTCCCGTATCAACGTGTAATAGAGGAAACGGAATCTTAGCAGGGAAAAATGCCTTTTGCGCTAAACGCACTAATGTGATAGAATCTTTTCCTCCTGAGAAAAGTAAAACCGGTTTGTCAAACTGTGAAATTACTTCTCTGAAAATGTATATCGCTTCACTCTCTAAAGCGTTTGTTTTTAATACTGAACTCATTGTTTTTTTGTTTGATATTTTATGTTGTGAAAATTTTGTTTCAGGTTTAAGTTTCACATTTTCGCCTAGTCTAAAATCTTCACTCTTTATTATATTCTCTTTATTCTCTCTTCAATGGATAAAATCTATTATTTTTTATCACCTCTCCCCCCGGATTAAAATCCGGCGCTACAATATGAATCGTTCCTTCGGAACTTTAAATCTATTTTCTTTGCTATTGCTTCTTTCTTCTACTTACTCTTTTTTCGCACTGTGAAGCCCGCACTCTTTATGGCTTGACTCCCACCACCATCTTCCGGCTCTGATATCTTCTCCAGGGAAAATCGCTCTCGTACAAGGCGCACATCCAATACTTACGAAACCTTGTTTGTGTAAAGCGTTTTGAGGAACATTATTTTCTGACAAATACGTTTCAACTTCTTCTAAAGTCCATTTTAATAACGGATTAAATTTGATGATTTCGAAGTTTCCGTCGTATTCAAACAAGTTTAGATCTTGTCTGTTTTCTGATTGTTCTGCTCTTAAACCAGTAATCCAAACTGCGTTTCCTGATAAAGCTTTTCTCAACGGAACCACTTTTCGAATAAAACAGCATTCTTTTCTGTTTTCAACTGAATCGTAAAAGCTGTTTGGTCCTTTTGATTTTAGTAAATTTTCTACAGCCGCCGCTTCTGGAAAATAAACCTCAATTGGTCTTTTATACTTTTTTAATGTTTTGTGAAAAACGTCATACGTTTCCTGAAATAATCTTCCTGTGTCTAAAGTAAAAACAGTAATATCTGTGTTACTTTTTGCAATAAAATCAGTAATTACCTGATCTTCCTGCCCAAAAGAAGTCGAAAAAATTACTTTTCCCGGAAATTCTTCTGCTAAAAAAACTAAGGTTTCGTCAAGTGAGAAATCTTTCGTTTTCTCTAATAATTCTTGTACAATAATCGCACTCATAATCTCTTTCTCCCTATCTAAAGAATTATAATAATTTAGATAATGTTTTTAAACTCAATAATATAATTAGAACTCCAACAGCAACCATCATTGGTTTTCTTTTGATTTTATTTACTAAATAAGCTGCTAAAGGTGCCGAAAATACTCCTCCTAAAATCAGTCCTATAATAACCTGCCAGCCGTGGATTCCTCCAAAAAGCATAAATGTGATACCGCTTGCAAATGAAATGGCAAACTCTGCAGCATTTACAGAACCAATAGTATATCTTGGGTTTCTTCCTCTTCCTAATAAAGTTGAAGTCACAATTGGCCCCCAGCCTCCGCCTCCAACAGAATCCATAAATCCGCCGAAAACTGCTAAAGCACCTAATTTTTTAGTTTTCTTTTTTACAATATTCTTTTTTAACGCTTTTCTGATAATGATAACCGCCAAAATAATCATGTAAACCGCAATAAATGGCTTAATAACATCGCCATTAATTACGTCTGACAACAAATAAGCTCCAGTAATAGAACCTAAAACTCCCGGAATCAATAAATGCCTTACCAGTTTTTTATTGATGTTCCCAAAACGATGGTGAGAAAGTGCCGATGCGCCCGTTGTAAACATTTCAGAAACGTGAACTGCGGTACTGCTCATAACCGGCGGTACTCCATAAGCCAATAAAAATGAGGTTGAAGTTGCTCCATATCCCATTCCCAGTGTTCCGTCTACCAATTGAGCAAAAACTCCAATGGCAAAAAACACTAAAAATTCCTGATTGAATCCTGCTACAAATCCGTCCCAGGAAAATTCAGCGTGATGCTTGTATATTAAAGTGAATAATAAACCTACTAGTAAAACAACAGGAATTCCAATCCAAAGCTTCTCTTTAAAAGAGGCTGTATTATTTATTTTCAGTTCTTTCTCCATATTAAAAAGTTTAAATTTGTTTCGAAAAACTATTACCCTATCGGGTTAATAGATTACTTTGCAAAAATACTACTTATTTCTAAATTACAAAGCAATATTATTATTTTTTTGAGCCCTCAATTAGTCATTTATTACATTCTAAAAGAGAGTATTAAGAATTATGCAGTATAATTTCACAAATAATGCCGTATTGCAGGATATTTCAACAATTTAGACGTCAAAAATATTTGATAATTAAATACATTTTCTAATCTCTATAAAATCGATAGGATTATTATAAAATTATTGTATTTTAGCCCCAAACTTTTATTTATGGATTTTCAAATAGGTCTTGTAATTGCAGGATTAGCCGTTGGTTTTATTGTTGGACTGACCGGAGTTGGCGGCGGTTCCTTAATGACTCCAATTTTATTATACTTCAACATTCCGCCAACAACCGCTGTAGGAACTGATTTATTATATGCCGCATTTACTAAAGCAGGAGGCGTTTTTGTTCACAATAAAAAAGGAAACATAAACTGGAAAATTACAGGCTGGCTTACTCTTGGCAGCGTTCCAGCAGCTTTAGTTACTTTATGGATTTTAAACAGTATTAAAACTGATATTGAAACAATAAATCGTGTTATTAAATATAGTTTAGGCTGGGCTTTATTGTTTACCTCAGTCGCCATTATATTTAAAAATAAAATTTTAAAATATTCTCAAAAACATGCCGGAGATAAATTTCACAGTGAAAGCACTACACAAAATATGCTCACGATTGCAATTGGAGTTTTACTAGGCGCAACCGTAACCCTAACTTCTATTGGAGCAGGAGCTTTAGGAACTGTAACTTTATTTTTCCTTTATCCATTACTGCCAACTCCTCGTTTAGTAGGAACTGAGATTGCACATGCTGTTCCTTTAACACTAGTTGCAGGACTTGGCCATGCGTCTATGGGAAATTTAGATTTAGCCCTTTTGGGACAATTATTAATGGGATCGCTTCCCGGAATATATATGGGAAGTATGCTGAGCGGAAAAGTTCCAGATCAGTTTCTAAGAAATGCCATAGCCTTAATGCTTTTTATGGCCGGATATAAATTGATTTTTTAAAACTAAAATTTCTTAAAAAATAAAAAAGACCATTTCGAATTTAGAAATGGTCTTTTTTATTATGGATTAACTAATTCTTAGAACGCAATATCTGCTAAAGAATTACTTTCTAATATTTTGAGTGTATTATCACGAACTTCTGTCATTAACCGTCTTGCAGCACAAGTAGATTCGTCATCGCAGTCGTCGCATTTTTCGTAGAAATTATGACTTGCACATGGAAGCAGCGCAATTGGACCTTCTAAAATACGATACACTTTAGCCATACTAATATCTTTCGGATCTTTAATTAAATAGTAACCACCGCCTTTTCCTTTTTTGGCACCAAGAAATCCTGAATTTCGAAGTAATAATAAAATACTTTCCAGAAATTTAATCGAAATATGTTCACTTTTGGCAATTTCGGCAATTTGTACAGGTTCGTTATTTTCTCTCCTGGCTAAATATGTAAGGGCTTTAATTCCGTATTTTGTCTTCTTTGAAAGCATTTTTATATTTTAGATGAGATTGTAAATTTTATATTTTTTCTAAAACAAACAAACTTCATATTTTTCTGCAACAAAAATAGTCTTTTTAAATGAGAAAAATAACAGACGAATAGTTAAATTCTACTAATTCTATCAAATTACTTATTTGTTTCCTATTAAATTAAACTCATGAAATATTTTAATTTCTTCATCCAGTGCTTTTTTATTAACCACATAAGTATGAGAAATAGAATCATGCCAGCCTCGCGAACCTCCTAAAAAAGTAAATGCATCAAACGGGATAAAACGACATAAATTTCTTTTAAAAATAGTTCCAAAGTCAGGTTTTTGACCGTTTTCATCAACCACAATAGTTCCGGTAATAAATTTCCCTATTGATCTTGAAAATAAGCCTTCCATCACTAGATAATAAATTAATGAAATAAAAAGAGCAATAACATTCCATCCAAAATCTCCCATATTATCCATCCACACTCCAATTTCTGTAAATCCTAAACCTATTAAAATTCCCAAAAAAAGTGCTGTTATCACAAAAAGAATTATAAAAGCAAAAAGATCTATAATATAATTTAAAAACCGCGCTCCAACAGAAGCTAATAGTTTATCATCAAGAATGTAAGTGGATTGACTCATTGTTATATGGTTAATTTTGACTGTATTAGTTTTTCTTCCGAAACAAAAATATAATTTTTACTCAAGTATCACTCAAAAAGAATGACGATTTTTAACAGTAATAAATTTACAGTCAAAAATCGTCATTAATATATAATTTGAATTTTTAAATCTAAGAGATTTATCCAAGCGCTTGTTTTAAATCGGCAATTACATCTTCTACAGTTTCTAAACCTACAGAAACACGAACAAGACCTTGCGTGATTCCTACTGCCAATTGATCTTCTTCAGATAATTTACTGTGCGTTGTCGATGCCGGATGCGTTACGATTGTTCTTGTATCACCAATATTTGCAGATAATGAGCAAAGTTCGATTGAATTCAGAAATTTTCTTCCTGCTTCGATACCACCTTTAATTTCAAATGCAATAATGTTTCCACCCGCTTTCATTTGCTTTTTAGCAATTTCATACTGTGGATGCGATTTCAAGAACGGATATTTTACGCTGTTTACATTTGGATGACTTTCTAAAAACTCAGCTACTTTTAAAGCATTTTCGCAGTGTCTGTCGACACGAACGGCTAAAGTTTCTAAACTTTTTGAAAGAACCCAAGCATTAAATGGTGATAATGCCGGTCCTGTATTTCTTGAAAACAAATAAATCTGTCTGATCAAATCGGCATTACCAACTGTTACCCCGCCTAAAACGCGGCCTTGTCCGTCGATTAATTTTGTAGCAGAATGAATTACTAAATGCGCCCCAAATTTAATTGGCTGTTGTAAATATGGCGTTGCAAAACAGTTGTCGATAATTAAAATCAAGTTGTGTTTTTTGGCAATATTTCCTAACAATTCTAAATCGATAACATCTACTCCGGGATTTGTTGGAGATTCGGCGTATAAAATTTTAGTGTTTGGTTTGATGAAACTTTCGATTGTTTCCGGCTTATTAATTTCGAAATAAGAAGTTTCGATATTCCATTTTGGAAAATAAGTCATAAACAAAGCGTGAGTAGAACCAAAAACACTGCTTGCAGAAACGATATGATCGCCTGAATTCAATAAACCGGCAAAAGTAGAATATACCGCAGCCATTCCTGTTGCGAATGCATAACCAGATTCAGCTCCTTCCATTTTGCAGATTTTCTCCACAAACTCAGTTGTGTTTGGATTGCTGAAACGGCTGTAAATATTTCTTTCTTTTTCTTCTGTAAAAGAAGCTCTCATATCTTCGGCATCTTCAAAAACAAAGCTTGACGACAGGTACAAAGGCACCGAATGTTCTAAATATTGTGATCTTTCTAATTGTGTTCTAATGGCTTGTGTTTCAAAACCAAATTCTTCTGTGTTCATTGTGTTGTTTTTTTGTTTTTTGAACGGTTTATTTCGCGAAGATTCACAAAGTGAAAACAGAGTTTCGCAAAATAATCTTTCTAGTTTTTTTCAATTAACAGAGAATTATCTAATTCCCTAATTGACTAATTTTCTAATTCTATTATAAAGCTTCGCTGTTCAAGACAACTTTGTATTTAATTGTTGCTGTTGGTTCAACTGTTTTGGCAACCGAACAGTATTTTTCAAAAGAAAGCTGCGCTGCTTTTTTTGCTTTTTCCGGGTTGATTTCTCCTTCTAAATAGAAAACCACATCGATTTCTTTAAAAGGTTTTGCTTCTTCAATCTGCACTCGTGTTCCTTCAACTTCAGCGTTAAAAGAAGTGATTTCCTGGCGCTGTTTCTTTAAAATCGAAATCATATCAATAGCGCTGCACCCTGCAACTCCCATTAAAACTAATTCCATTGGACTTGCACCTAAATCGCTTCCGCCAAATTCAGCTCTGCTGTCAACGTCAACTATGTGTCCGCGTTCATTTTTTACTTTAAAATGAAATGCGTCATTTACTCTGTTAAGTGTTACTTTCATTGTGTTGTTATTTTTTTTGTTTTGTTTGAATTCAAATCTTAAATCTATCCCGATAGCTATCGGGACTAAAATCTGCAATCTAAAATCAATTATCCCTTATCAGATAATCTCAAAATATCTCCAAAAACTCCTCTTGCTGTTACGGCAGAACCTGCACCGGCTCCCTGAATAACGATTGGACGATCTCCGTAAGATTCTGTATAAATTTCGAAGAAAGAATCTGAACCTTTTAATCCGCCTAAAGCAGTATCTGAAGGTACTGAAACTAATTTTACTTCTAAATTTCCTTTGTCATTCTGCAAATCTCCAGACAATTCACCAATATATCTTAATACGTGATTTGGCTGTTGTTCTGCTTTTATCTTCGCATAAATTGGGTCAAATTCTTTTAATTTTGTCAAGAAATCGGCAGCGCTTCCTTCACGTAAGTGCTCCGGAATTAAATTTTGAATTGAAATTTCTTCAAACTCATTTTGCAAATCTAATTCTCTTGCCAGAATCAATAATTTTCTTCCCACATCATTTCCGCATAAATCTTCACGCGGATCTGGTTCTGTATATCCGTTATCAATGGCTTCCTGCAGAATTTCGCTGAATGGAGCATCTTTTGCAGAAAAATTATTGAATAAATAACTTAATGTTCCTGAGAAAACTCCCTTAATTTTTGTAATGTTTTCTCCTGAAAGGTGAAGCAGTTTAATTGTATCAATTAACGGTAATCCAGCTCCAACATTTGTTTCGTACAAATAATTCTTTTGATTTTCTGCCAAAGCTTTTCTCAATTCTTTATAGAAACCATACGTTAAAGTATTAGCGACTTTATTTGACGAAATTAAGTCAAAACTGCTTTCTACCAGTGTAACATAATTTTCTACAAATGAAGCACTCGCTGTATTATCAACTGCAATTAAGTTCTCTAAATGGTATTCATTTGCATAATCAATAATGTCCTGAATCGTATATGATTCGCCTTTTGTTTCAATGTCGTTTTTCCAGCTTGGAGTTACGCCATTTTTATTTAAAAGCAGTTTTTTAGAGTTTGCGATAGCAAAAACATTCAGCTTAATATCTTTTCGTTTTTCGATTGCAGAAGCCGATTCTAAAATTTGATTAATCAAAGTTCCGCCCACTAATCCGTGACCGAAAATCGCAATATTGATTTTTTTAGAAACTCCAAAAATCTCTCCGTGAATTACGTTTAAGGCTTTGTTTAATTCTTCTTTTTTAACAACCAAACTCACGTTTTTACCAGTAACGGTATTGTTGAATAAAATTGGAACTATTTTATTTTTGATTAAAGCTGTATATGGTTTATGGAATGTACTTAAATCCTGCCCGATGATAGAAATTACCGAAACATTATCAGTCACTGTAATCTGGTTTACATCTTTAGAATAAAAGTCGTTTTCGAACTCTTTTTCTAATTCAACCATTGCAAGAGTTGCTTTGTCTTTAGCCACAACTAATCCAATTCCTCTTTCAGAAGAACCTTGCGAAATAATGCTTACGCTGATGTTGTGATCGCCCATTACTTTAAAAATTCGGGCATCAACTCCGGCTTTTCCAAGTAATCCTCGTCCTTCAAGATTTACAAGAGATACATTTTCTAAAACAGAAAGGGTTTTAATTCCTTCTTTAGCAGAATTTGAAGTGATTAAAGTTCCGTGATTTTCGTGATTGAATGTATTTAAAATACGAAGCGGAATATTTTTTTCTAATAAAGGAATTATCGTTTTGGCATGCAGAATTGTTGCTCCAAAATTGGCTAATTCATTTGCTTCATTAAACGATAAAAATTCGATTTTTTTAGCATCGGCAACTAAATCTGGATTTGCTGTATAGATTCCGTCAACGTGTGTAAAGTTTTGAAGTTCTTCTGCATCCAGATAATTAGCAATTAACGAAGCGGTGTAATTGCTTCCGTTTCTTCCTAAAGTTGTGGTGTCGTTGTTGTTGTTTGAACCAATAAAACCAGTAACGATATTTACTGTTTCACCATTATGAAGTTTGAAATAATTGATAACGTTTTTCTTTGAAAGCTGTTCTAAAGGCTGGGCGTCGCCAAATTTAGAATCTGTTTTCAACAATTCTCTTGTATCAACAAAATTGGCAGGAATTCCTTTTTCAACTAAAATTGAAGTCAATAATTTAGCCGAAAGCAATTCGCCTTTTGACAAAATCTGATCTTTAATTTTATTGCTGTAATCACCAATAAGACTAACTCCTTCAAATAATTTATCTAAAATATTGAATTCCTCAGATAAATCTACCTGCGGATAATCTGAAGTCTGGTATGCTTTAAAACTTTCTAATAAAGGCTTATAATTACCGTTTTTAGCAGCAATTCTTAAGATATCTTCTAATTCATCTGTCGCATTTCCTCGGGCAGAAACGACTACGGCAATTTGTTCGCCTTGATTTACTTTATCTGAAATGATTGAAACTACTTTGTTAAGTCCTTCTCCGTTTGATAATGATTTACCTCCAAATTTTAATACTTTCATTTTATTTTGCTATTGTTTCTGCCTTAAAAATATCGGCAAGTAAATGATCTAATTGTTTGTACTCGATTAAAAAAGCGTCATGTCCGTGAACCGAATCAATCTCGCTGTAAAAAACATTGTTTTTAAATTTCTTTAATTCATTGTAGGTTTCCAGATTTTCTTTTGGTGTAAAAAACAAATCTGAATTGATAGCCACGATATGAATCGCAGCATTTGATTTAGATATTAACGTTTCGAAATCCTCACTATTTCTGGTAATATCGATGGTTTTAAGCAATTGGTTCATCAATTTATAAGATGACAACTGATATCGCTGCTGTAATTTTTTGCCATGATGAGCCAGCCAGCTTTCGATATTAAAAATCAAAAGATCCTGATTGATGGTTCGCTGAAATTTTTCTTTGAATGATTCCGGAGAACGGTAACACAACATAGCGTGTATTCTGGCATCTTCGATTGGTCTCGAAGAATTGTTTAGAATTTGTTCTTGCAGGAAACAGTTGGCAATCATCCAGTCAGTCGATTTCCAATCGGTAGCAATAGGAATTAAATGTTCTGTAATATTGGGGTCCAGAGCCAAAATTTCCCAAGCGATTCCTCCGCCGACAGAACCGCCTATTATGGCAAAAACTTTTTCAATATGCAGTGCTTTTAATCCTTTGATGAAGATTTTGGCAATATCTCTGGTTGTAAAATCCTGATAATTCTCGATTATAAACGAATCGGTTCCGTTTCCGGGAACATTAAATGCTAAAACGGTATATTGATTGGTATCGATAGTTTTGGCTTCGCCGATTAGATCACTCCACCAGCCATTTTCGCCGGTAACTTGTGCGTTTCCGGTTAAGGCATGATTAACCAAAACAATTGGAGCGGTATACAACGGTTTTCCGGAAAGTGTAAAACTTAACGGTAACGATTGATACAGTGCACCACTTTCGGTGATGAAATCTTGAATTATAATGGGACTTGGTATATTTTCCAATTTCAAATCTTTTTACTTTTTGATTTGTATGTGGAAATATTAGAAAGAAAGTCTAGAGTTGAAACTAGAAAAATTCTTGTTGTTATCTTTCCACGTTTGGGCGTGGTAGAATGCAGCACCTTCTTCGAATTAACGAAGGGTTGCTAAGGATTCATCGGGTCTAATCCCTCCTCCTTTCTTTATAACATTTTCAATACGTTTTTGAACTTAACGGTGCAAATTAACTACTAATTTCTTAAACTAACAAATTTTATCGAAACTGATTATTCAATTTCTTAAACATAATTCAATCAGAAACTATTGTACGCACAAAATTACCGAACGTTATGCCCAGTAATGTTATGCAGGTTTCAGCCCTGTATGATGGTACTTTTCAACTTAGATGAAAAGCGTTTCATTTTCTTTAGAATACATCAAAAACAACAATGAATTTGGTGCTTTTTTTACCGCTTTTTTATCTGTTTCAGTTATTCCGAAACTTGGGTGGATCAATTCATTTGCTGGCGGCGGATTGTTTCTTTCAGTTTTTGTACTTCTGAATTTTTTTCTTAAGTAGTTAATTGCGCTCATGATGTTTAAGTTTATGTTAGTTATTTTTTAATCTTATGTTTACTTTAATTCTTTGTTATGATGCTAAATGGAATAAAAAAACCCTTTTGGATTTTTAATACCAAAAGGGTCTAAGTTTTATACAACTTATATATACTTTTAGTATCAACAGACGCATACACAAATACGTGCGACATTGAACATCTTGTTCATCTGTAGGGACTTATTCATTTGTGATTTGACTGTTATTTTTAAAAAATCTTGCATTTAGTATTTTTTATAAACTTTTTTGATGTGATTAAAATCGAAAAAGTGTTTTTGTCTATTTTAACAATTATTACTGCTTTTTTAACAGTTCTAACTTGTCTTACAAATTTGCGAATATTTTTTTAATATTGCAAGTTATAAAAGCTTATTTTTTCTTAAAAAACGTTAAAAAAAAGCTTTTTATCGTTAAAAAACATCTTACAAAATTACATTTTGAATTAAAGAAGGTTAAATCTTACAAAAAATATCTAACTTTCTGTTTCAATCTGTCAAAGAACTATCTAATATTGAAAAACCACTAAAGCCAGACTGCTTCTTTATTTTTTATTTTTTCTGCAACTTTTAGAATATCGGTTATTAAACCTCTCGAAATTGCCTGTTTGCACGGTGATGCGCTTTGAAGCACAATTGGAGTATTAGCATAAGATTGTGTGTAAATTTCGAAAATAGAGTCTGAACCTTTTAACTGGCCAATTGCTGATGTTACAGGTTCTGAGACTAATTTTACTTCGAGAGTATTTTTTTCAACATCAAATTCTCCTATATATCGTAAGACGTGATTGTCTTTTTGGGTTATTTTGGCAATTTTAAATGATTTATCAATAGCATCTTTATTCAGTATTCCATTTTTTTCTAAATGTTCTTCTCTTATCAGAGGATGAATTTTGATATCTGAAAATTCGAATTCTTTTCCTATTTCCCTCGTCAGGATCAATAATTTTCTGGCTGTATCATTTCCAGACAGATCTTCTTTAAATGTAGAACGCATTAATCCGAGAAGGCTGGCATCTTTTAAAATAGAGGAAAAAGAGTTTTCTTCGGCCGAAAAACGATTAAATACATAACTCAGGTTATCTGAAAACACACCTCGTATTTTGGTTATTTTTTCTCCTGAATAATACAAATCTCTTAATGTCTGCAAAACCGGAAATCCTGTATCTACGGAGGTTTCATACAAGAACTCTTTGTCGTATTTTTTTAGATTTTCCCTAATTTTTTTATAGAGATCAATTGGGAGCGTATTGGCTTTTTTGTTTACAGCCACGATATTGAATCCGTTTTCGATTAAAGTATTATAATGACCAATCAATTCGTCGCTGGCAGTGGCATCAACGGCAATAAGATTTTCGAATTCGTTTTCTTTTGCAAATTCAATAATATCTTCGACTCTAAACGGAACAGCCAATTCTCTAAAATTGGTTTCCCAGGCATATCCAACACCTTCTTTCTCGAAAAAGGCTACTGTAGAATTGGTGATGATAGGAAAATGAAAATCAACATTTTTGCTTTGCAGAAAAAACTCCTGACTTTCGATAATCTGATTGATTAATGTGCTTCCTATATTTCCTATTCCAAATAGGATGATATTTATTTTAAGCTTTGACATAATTTTAATTTTTAAAATATATCTGTATGATGATTTTCTTTTCATAAAAAATCACCTCTAGCAGAACTCACGCTGCTAAAGGCAATTTTTCAAACAAAAAACAAAAAAACCTAATTCTTATTGATGCTGTACTGCGATTGGGTTACGCTTTCAAAAACCGCTTGTAAGTCGGCAATTAAATCTTCAACATCTTCTATTCCAACAGAAAGTCGGACTAAATCTTTTGATACTCCTGTAGCCAATTGGTCTTCTTCAGACAATTGCTGGTGAGTAGTGCTTGCAGGGTGAATAATCAGCGATTTTGTGTCGCCAATATTGGCCAAAAGCGAGAATAACTTCGTTTCGTCTACTACTTTTTTAGCGGCGTCAAAACCTCCTTTTAATCCAAAGGTGATAATACCGCTTTGCCCTTCCGGAAGATATTCTTTGGCTAAATCATAATATTTATTTGATTTCAAACCTGGATAATTTACCCAGACTACCTCATCTTGTTTTTCTAACCATTCGGCCAGAACCAAAGCATTTTCACTGTGTTTTTTAATTCGGATTGGAAGTGTTTCTAATCCCTGAATTATCTGAAAAGCATTAAACGGACTCAAAGCAGCTCCGAAATCTCGTAATCCTTCGATTCTTGCTTTTGCAATAAAGGCTGCATTTCCTAAAGCTTCGTGATATACTAATCCGTGATATCCTGCAGACGGCTCTGTAAATTCAGGAAATTTTCCATTAGCCCAGTCAAAGTTTCCGGCATCGATAATTACACCGCCTAATGATGTTCCGTTTCCGGCTATATATTTAGTTAATGAGTGAATTACAATATCGGCACCATATTTAATTGGGTTTAATAAATAAGGTGTCGCAACTGTATTGTCTACTATAAATGGCACTTTAAATGCTTTGGCTTCTGCCGAAATTGCTTTTAAGTCTAATACGTCTAATTTTGGATTTCCTAAAGATTCTACAAAAAATGCTCTGGTATTTTCTTTTGCTGCTTTAGTGAAATTTTGTGGATCTGAAGGGTCTACAAAAGTGGTTGTAATTCCTAAACGAGGTAATGTTACGCTTAATAAGTTGTAAGTACCGCCGTATAAACTATTTGATGCGACGATATGATCGCCGGTTCTTAATAAAGTTAATAAAGTGGTAGAAATTGCTGATGCTCCAGATGCCGTAACTACAGCTCCAATACCGCCTTCGAGTGTGGCAAGCCTCTGTTCTAAAACATCGTTTGTTGGGTTATTTAATCTTGTGTAAATAAATCCGGCTTCGGCAAGACCGAATAAATTGGCAGCATGATCGGCATTATTAAATACGTATGATGATGTCTGATAAATTGGTACTGCTCTTGTTCCTGAATTTTTGGTAACATCGTGTCCTGCGTGTAATGCGTTTGTTGCAAATTTTTGTGTGCTCATGATTTCTTAGTTTTTTAGGTATTGTTAATACTATTATATATTGTTATCTGATTGTAATTAAATTTTGTGGTGATTAAGCAAAAGAAAATTCTCCTTCTATTTCAAGATCATACATTTGAAACAGTAATGATTTTTGAACTTTTCTATCTTGTTCTGAATTGATTCTTGTGATTTCTTTTGTTAGATTTTCTGATTTGTTATTGTCATTTTGAGAATCGTTTCTCAATAAATATTCTACTGCTATGGAATTTAATGTTTTCATGATTTTTAATTTAAAGTGTTGAAATGAAAAAAGCCCTTTCGGATGGCGACCAAAAGGGCTTATAGTGTAACTATAACAAAGATTGTATCTTTTACTTTTGGCAACAGCAAGGTTGGATGCACATTTGCATCATACTACAACACATCATATTTTTTCCTGCTATTGTTTTCATTTCTTTTAAAATTTATCTTTTTTAAACTCGACTAATTCGATAGAGTAAATGTAATAACTATTTTTCTAACTGCCAAATAAAAGTTTGATATTTTATATTAAAATTTTCTAACTCAATTAAATTAAGTTCTCCAGCTTAATTAATATCATAAAAAAATTAGCCACAGATTAATAAGATTACATTGATTTAAAAAATCAGCGCTAATTCGTCTAATCTTTATAATCTGTGGTCTATTCTTTTACTTTAAAATTTAAAGCTTAAACGTGCAAATCCAAATCTTCCGTTTAATCCAAATTGCGATACAGCTCTTGAATATGCAAACTGATTTGCGTTTGTTAAGTCTGTACTTGGCGCCGGAGATAAAGTTGGAGTTGTGTTTGTGAAAGCCGGAGTCGAAGGATTATTTCTGTCCGGATAAACATCTCCTATATTATTAAATCCAACAGTCGCTCTAAAATGTTCGTTTATCTGGTATCCAAAAGATAAATCGGTTACTAGTTTTGCACTGTATTCCGGATGTTCGTAAACAGAAGAAAATCCATCTAAATTAACATCTGTTGCTCCCGGATCTGTTACTTTTCCAAAATAGCTGTTCCTTAAATATATATCCAGTTTTTTGATACTGAAAGTCGTTGTTAGGTTTGCTTTTAATTTCGGAATTGCTTCTTCTAAATAAATTCGGCTTGACTCAGGAAAAAATGAATATATATAAGGATCGCCTCCTGCATCAATAATAGACTGTGGTACATTTAAAGCGCCTACTCTTTTTGTTTCATTAAAACTTAAAGCAAAATCGTTTCTGATTACAAAATCCTGAATTACATCATATTTTTGAGAAATTACTAAATCAACTCCTTTTGTTTCTGAGTCAATTCCGTTTGTCCAGAATGAAGCTCTCTCAACACCTTTTAAATCAAATGCCTGTTGAAACAATGTCAAAGCATCTTTTTGTGTCTGCGATGTTGCAGCATTTATCTGTGCATCTGTTGGTCTTGCATATTGTCCTGATAAAACAATTCTGTCGTTGATTCTTGTATAATAAGCATCTGTAGAAATTGTAATGTTTGCTTCCGGAATTTTAAATGTAAATCCTGTACTGATGCTTTTTGATTTTTCTGGTTTTAAATTTTCTACACCAATACTTTTTGCGGCCTGAGAATCATTTGTAAAATATCCAACCTGATAAGGCGCCCCATTAATGAATTGTGTAGAACTGCTTTCAAAATATTTTTGCTGTAATGATGGCGCTCTAAAACCTGTCTGTCCTGAAACTCTCCAATTGATATTATCTGTTAATTTTAAAAGAGAAGCTAATTTAAAAGTAACTGTACTTCCAAAATCTGAATAGTTTTCATAACGTGCCGCTCCGTTTACCAGCCATTTTTCGGTTGCATTCAACTCTAAATCAATGTAGGCAGCACCGCTTTGTCTGTCTTTTTCTTTAGCATCTGAAGGCTGAAATCCTGAGAATCCCTGCGCTCCCGCTCCACGTTTGTTGCCAAAGAAATCAGTAACAATTAAAGGTGAAGTACTTGGTAAAATTCCGGTTACCAAAGCTCCGTTTACATCATATAATCCGTATGAAGCTTCTTCTCCTGCTTTAATTTGGTAATTTTCATATCTAAATTCTCCTCCAAAAGCAACATTTAATCCAGAAAGAACATCAAGCTTTTTACTGAAATCTAAATTGGTTGTGCTTTGTAAAAATGAAACTTTTCCAGCATCGAAACTCAAAGGTGAATTGGTTCCTAAAGTAGCATTGATAGTATTGTTTACATCATAATTAAATGAATTGGTTCCTAAATTGGTGCTTAAATCTGTATCGAAGCCTAAAATATTTGTTGTAACCCCAAGTGCAGCTGAAGCATCTAAAATTTTAGATTCAATTTCCGGTAAAAATCCGTTTTGATACACTTGCGTGAAAGTTCCTGAACCGTTTGGCAGTCTGTTAAAAGCATACGATTTCCCGTTTCTATAAGAGATTCCTCCAAATGAATATAGTGAAGTTGTTTCGGTTAAAGGATATTTTGCATTATAATATGCCTGTCCCGAAGCCAATTCTGACTGACCCACACTCATATTATAATCTGCTCTTTGCTGTCCTCTGTAAGCTAACTCATTATTAGTAACATCAAAATTAAGCGCTGTCTGCATTTGAGCAATTGTTGTTGCCGATGCAATTGCATTTTGCTGTGCTGTTGTAAAATAACTTACCTGCGGCGCATATTGCTGCAGCGAACTTATAATTTGTGCCGAATTTCCAGTCGCATTAATATTACTGAACAATGAATTGATTTCGACTCCATTTTGAGCCGCTCTGTTTTCTACAGCATTATAAGCATTAAAAATTCCGTTATTTCTAATTCCTGCTCTGCTTGTTGCCTGTCTTGTTACACCAACAGCAGTTAGGTTTAAATAACTTCCGGGTTTTCCTAAAGAAGTTCCGTAATTTAAATCAATCTGGGTTGTTTGTCCATCTGATCCTCCTTTAAAGTTATTTGAACCTGATGACAAGTTAGCTCCATACTGAACTCCTCCAGAAATATAGTTGGCATTTTTCTTTAATACGATATTGATAACTCCTGCAATAGCATCTGAACCATATTGTGCAGCCGCACCGTCTCTCAAAACTTCGATTCTTTCAATAGCAAAAGATGGAATGGCATTTAAATCAGTTCCTACAGATCCTCTTCCCGGCGATCCGTTTATGTTTACCAATGCGCTGGTATGTCTTCGTTTTCCGTTTACTAAAATTAAAACCTGATCTGGTCCTAAACCTCTTAATTGTGCCGGATCAACGTGATCTGTTGCATCGGCAGTTGATGTTGCGTTACTTGTAAACGACGGCGCAACATAATTTAAAATTTGAGTTACGCTGGTTTGCGGCGCTCCTTTTGTAATATCGGCAATATTAAAAACATCAACCGGAACCGGCACATCTGTTTTTACTCTGTTCTTACTTCTTGATCCAATTATGGTTACTTCTGACAATTCATTATTCTTCAAAGAATCCTGCTCGGTTTTATTGTCCTGAGCATAAAGGCCTGAAAATGTCACAAGACCCAAAACGATTAGTACATTTTTTTTCATTTCTTTTTAGTGATTAATTTGTTTTTGGCTTAAAAGACTTACAGTTTTTTCGGTTTGAAACAAAAAAAACCTCTGCGGCGGGCAGAGGTTCTATTATATTGTTGAAAAAAATCTACAATAGAGTCTCTGCGGAGAATTCCGGCATCTTACAAGACATCATATTGCAAACTGTAAATTTCATTTTTGTTCTGTGATTTTAACAAGGCAAATTTGCAAACTATTTTTTAATCAGCCAAACAAAAATCAAAATATTTTCTATTACCCTATCAAAATAGTATGCTTTTGTTAAATTTCTGCTATAAAAAATAAAAAAAGTTGAACTTTAATTTGCAAATCAAAATGGTTTTATACCTTTGCACGCGAATACAGAGGAAAAATTTGAACTGATTGCAACCTCTTCATAATGAAACGGTTCATTATGGATGCCGAAACAAAGATTTCGGTAGTAAAAAATGCTAAAGCAGGAACTCTCCTTTAGCACTTTCAGCAATTACTTTTCCTCGCTTAATGTTAATTTAATAAATTATTATGGCTTATTTATTTACGTCAGAATCTGTTAGTGAAGGGCATCCAGACAAAGTTGCAGATCAAATTTCGGATGCTTTAATTGATAACTTTCTGGCATTTGACGCTGATTCGAAAGTAGCTTGTGAAACATTGGTTACTACAGGTCAGGTTATTTTAGCAGGTGAGGTAAAATCAAATACTTATCTTGATGTACAACAAATTGCACGTGAGGTAATCCGTAAAATTGGATATACTAAAAGTGAATATATGTTTGAGGCAAATTCTTGTGGAATTTTATCAGCTATTCACGAGCAGTCTGCAGACATTAACCAAGGAGTTGACAGAGCTAAGCCGGAAGAGCAAGGTGCTGGAGATCAAGGAATGATGTTTGGTTACGCTACAAACGAAACTGAGAACTTCATGCCATTGGCACTTGATTTATCTCATAAATTATTACAAGAGTTAGCTATTTTAAGACGTGAAAACAAAGAAATCACGTATTTACGTCCAGATGCTAAATCTCAGGTAACTTTAGAATACAGCGACGATAACAAACCAACTCGTATTGACGCGATTGTTATCTCGACTCAGCATGATGATTTTGATGAAGAAGCTGCAATGCTTGCTAAAATCAAAAAAGATGTTATCGAAATTTTGATTCCAAGAATTATCGCTAAAAACCCTGAGCACGCTCATTTATTTAACGATAAAATCAATTACCATATTAACCCAACAGGAAAATTCGTTATTGGAGGGCCTCACGGAGATACTGGTTTAACAGGAAGAAAAATTATTGTTGATACTTACGGAGGTAAAGGTGCTCACGGTGGTGGTGCATTCTCTGGAAAAGATCCAAGTAAAGTAGACAGAAGTGCTGCTTATGCAACTCGTCATATCGCTAAAAACTTAGTTGCTGCAGGTGTTGCTGACGAAATCTTAGTTCAGGTTTCTTACGCAATTGGAGTTGCTGAGCCAATGGGTATTTTCATTGAGACTTACGGGACTTCTAAAGTAAACTTAACAAACGGTGAAATCGCTAAAAAAGTAGAAGCTATCTTTGATATGCGTCCTTACTTTATTGAGCAGCGTTTAAAATTAAGAAATCCTATTTACAGCGAAACGGCTGCTTACGGACACATGGGACGTAAACCAGAAACGGTTACTAAAACTTTCTCTGCTCCAGGCGGAAACGAAAAAACTGTTACTGTTGAGTTGTTTACATGGGAAAAACTTGATTTTGTTGACCAGGTAAAAACTGCATTTGGATTATAATTTTTTTAAGCTTCAAAGCTAAATTTCCTTAATCTTACTTATATATAAATCCTGAATTCTATTTGTTTAGAGTTCGGGATTTTTTATTTGTTTATTTGACGGCATTTGCTTTCCTTAGTACAAAATAACTGACTAAAAAATGAGCAGACTTCCTTCATTACAGAACGTGTTAAATGCAGCGCAAAAAACTATTCTGAGATTTCCTTTAGAAACTATTACAGCAATTTGCGGTACCATTTTCGCTGTTTTAAATATTAGACAGGATTATTCGAACCATGACGAATTCTATTTAAAAGCAATCATGAGCTGCTCTTTATGCCTGGTTTGGTTTGTTTCTGCAAGTTTATTTTTTGCTGCCAAACACAAAAACAATATCATACGCTTTACTGTTAGTATACTAGTCAGCGTACCTTTAATTGCTTTTGTATTTAATTTTGGAGAAAGAGTCTCAGATGCTCAATGGCAGCAGTTTTTTGTTCTCAACCTTACTTTGCATTTATTGGTTTCTTTTGCAGGTTTTATTCCAAGAACATACAATCAGGAAGAGTTTTGGGAATTTAATAAACAGCTTTTTATACGAATTCTTACTTCAGGTTTGTATAGTATTGTTCTTTATACTGGTTTAGCTTTAGCAATTTTAGCCGTCGATCAATTATTTAAAGTAGAATTTGATGGCAAAATATACGGATATCTATTTTTTGTCATTGCAGGAGTTTTTAATACTATTTTCTTTTTAAGCGGTGTTCCTGAAACGAATAGCAAAGAATTCCCGCTTGAATTAAATTACCCAAAAGGACTTAAAAATTTCACTCAGTTTGTGTTACTTCCTCTTATAAGTATTTATCTGGTAATATTAATTTGTTACGAAGCCAAAATTCTGGTTACGCTTTCGCTTCCTGTAGGATGGGTTTCGTATCTGGTTCTGGCATTTGCTATCGTTGGAATTCTTTCTTTTTTATTGATACATCCTATTGCAAATGAAAGCGGTAATTTATGGATGCGTACCTTTAACCGCTGGTTTTATTTTTTATTAATTCCGTTGTTGGCATTGCTTTTTTGGGCCATTTTATACCGAATTAATCTTTACGGATTTACTCACGAACGTTATTATGTTTTATTATTATCTATTTGGCTCGCGGTTGTTGTGGCTTATTTTTTAATTGCAAAACATCCAAAAATAAAATTCATCCCTATAACCATGTGCATTGCCGGTTTGTTTTCGATTATTGGACCGCAAAGTGCTGATTCTGTTTCAAAATACAGTCAGTTATCCCGATTCGAAAACTATCTGCAAAAAGCTCAAGGCAAAACATTAACTTTTGAGGAAGAAAAAGAATTAAGCAGTATTGTTTATTTTTTACAAAGAAATTACTCTTTTGAAATTATGCTTCCGTATGCGCATAAAAAATTAGATGCGCTGTACAAAAAAGACAAAGATCCGGGATCAACTAAAATAATGGAAAGTTTAGGTTTTCAGTATCGATCTGAATATGAAGACAAACCTAAAGAAAATGATTATTTTAACTATTATTACTATGAAAACAATAATAATGTTGTGGATAACATTCATGGTTATGATTTCATTTTTATTTTGAATAAAAACAATGCATTCGACTGTAACCAATGTATTACTTTGAATGGCACTACATATTCAATTAAGTCTAAAACTACAAATTATGGTCAGGAATTACAGATTAATAAAGACATTATTCCTCTTAAAATAAACGATTTTATTAATGCAAATTCTGCTTTTAAAAGAGATTATGATTCTGAAAATAAAATAGAACAGAAAATAGAAACTTCAAAATATATTATTTTACTGAATTATCTAAGTGTAAATGGTAAGATAAAAAACAATAAAAAAGATCCTGCACATTATCAAATCAAAGTAATGGCAGGCATTAAAAAATAGTAAAAGAAAACCCGGCAAAACTAAAATTTGCCGGGTTTCTTTTTATTCTGATATCTTGATATTAATAGGTTCCATTCTGCATTTTAGATAAAACTTCTTTTATATCATTTGCAGTTTGTTCTTCAACACTATCGGTTAAATATTGTACTGCCAGAGTCTCAGTTGCAATGGCTTTATCTTTTTGTCCGTCTTTGTAATACAACTGTGCCAGCGTATCTAAATAATATGGATTGTTTTTAGATATTACTAAACTATATTCAGACCATTTTATAGCATCTTTAATAAAGTTAGAATTCTGAGATTTTAATACAACCATCCAGGCTGCATTATTGCAAATATCTGAATTGTAAAGTTTAAATGAGTTCCATCCGTCATAAGAATAACTAGAGTTCGGGTCTAATCCTGAAAAAATAACATCTAATTTTTCAATTGGATTTGCCCCTGCTAATGTATTATCAAAATAAGTATTAAACTCTTTTAAGTAGGTTGTATTAGAACCGTCATTGTCTGTAAACTGACCTAAATAGTCAAAATAGTTTCTATAGGATTCAAAATTTCCTTTTCCAGATGCAATGATTTTTTTATAAATCGAATTGACTTTGTCTTTGTTTTTTTCTCCTCCTGCTCCATCTTTAGAAACATTTAGATTACCCTGCAATGCATTGGAAATTTCAGAAAAAACATTGTCTATATAATGAACTTCCGGTGCATCATTATTGAATGCTGCACGATTACTTTCTATTTCATCAGAATGTTTTAACAAATAATCAATTGCTAAGAAGTCTGTATCGTCTAAAATTCTGTCTTCGTTAAAAAGCTGTTTGGTAAATCCAACATTCTTAATTTCTTTTATAATGGTTTCTGCCAAACTCATATCTGGATTTTTATCTTTTTGATGTGCCTCAATTAATTTTTTCCAGGTTTGAGCCACTTCTTTTTTATCTAAGGCTGGTTTAGAAATTACCAGATCAGCAGAATCATATGCAGTATAATCATCATCATAAGATGTTTGCAGTGCTGCCGTTTTATTAAAAGCCTGAATCAAATCAGCATCAGATGCTTTTTTATTTTTCAGGACTTTACCAATAGACATAGAAGCATCTGCACGCAATAGTTTAAGATAATAGCTGCCATTATAACTAAACTGATATTGGTTTGATATTAAATCAGATTTTGCAACAGCTAATAGATCACCGTTTCCGTTTAAAATGAATATACTTGGGTCGTTTGTTATTTTATTGTTTTTCAGCCATTTTTTATCATCGGCACCGGCCATGTAATAATTATAAACATCATATTTTGCATCATATTTATCATACATGTTGTATCCTGTCTGTGATTCCTGACTTTTTATGAATGCATCAAAATTTGCTTTTGCAGAGGGATTTTTGCTGTCTACAATTCCAACTAAAAACTTAGTTTTAGCATCTTTAGTTGCAGCAAGAGCACTTTTTAGATTATTTTCTATTTTAAGTTTAAAATTATATGAATAATCTGTTGAAGCGTATGCAGTTGTGTCAACAGCAACACTATCAATTGCATTATTTTGAGTACTGTCTACAGCAGTTCCATAATAGTCATAATAAGGGCTTTTTCCCGGATAAGTCCAGTTTGTTATAGTTTGATTTTCTAAAGGAACAACTTTAGGCGTTTTATCCGGCTGTACATCTTTTTCGTTTACAAATACGAAAGGCTCGTTTACTAATGGTTCAGAAACTTTCAGCTGGTTTGTTTTTCTGTCATAAAACCCGGCAAAATTGAGATTACCTAAAGGCTGTGACTGATAATCAATTGCTGCTTCTGAAACATCTTTGTCCAGTGCATATTTACTAATATTACTTTTTCCGTCATGATTTTCTATAACCAAATACAAAAAATCTGTTTTGTCTATTTCAAATTCTAAATCTGTTGATGTCCAGTTTGGATCTACTTTTGCTCTAATATCAGAAATTCTTTGATACTGAACTGTTTCTGAAGCTTTTTGAGTACCTATATAAAAGTTAGGTCCTATATAAACTGAATAAAGAGTTGGGTCTAAGATTTTAATCTTAATCTTTTTGGCTTTTTTATCATTTTTAAACGAAAGATTAAACCCGTTTTCTGATTGTGCATTTTTAGAAAAAACTAACGAATCGCCTTTAATTTCATATTCTCCCGTATAAAAGACCAGTTCGTATTTGTTATCGTCTAATAAATTTAGTTTTATTTTTCCACCTTTATTTGTAGATAAATAAGTTCCTTTTTGAATACCATTTGTTTGAGCGAAAGAAACAAACATTCCGGCAAACAAGAGTGATAAACTCCAAACAATATTGCGCATGACTATTTTGTATTTAATAATAGTACAAAATTATCTGATTCACTCTCAAACAAAGCCAAAAAAATCATAATATTGTAGTTAAAATACTACAATAAAAAATCCAATGACTTATTAGCCATTGGATTTTTTTATTGTGTTTAAAAGATTTTAGTATGTTCCGTTCTGCATTTTAGATAAAACTTCTTTTATATCATTTGCAGTTTCCTCTTCAACAGTATCGGTTAAGTATTTTACTGCCAGAGTCTGAGTAGCAACAGCTTTATCTTTTTGTCCGTCTTTGTAATACAACTGTGCAAGTGTATCTAAATAATATGGATTGTTTTTAGATATTACTAAACTATATTCAGACCATTTTATGGCATCTTTAATAAAGTTTGAGTTTTGCGGTTTCTGTACAACAGTCCAGGCTGCATTATTGCAAATATCTGAATGGTATAATTTAAATGAATTCCATCCGTCATACGAATAACTAGAGCTTGAATCTAATCCTTCAAAAATAGCGTCTAATTTTTCAATTGGACTTGATCCTGCTAACGTGTTATCAAAATAAGTATTAAACTCTTTTAAGTACGTTATATTAGATCCGTCGTTATCTTCTATCTGGGCTAAGTAATAAAAATAATTTCTGTAGGCATCAAAATTTCCTTTTCCAGAAGCAATGATTTTTTTATAAACAGAATTGATTTTCTCTTTATTCATATCTCCAGTCACTCCATCTTGAGAAGCATATACATTTGTCTGCAACGCATTAGAAACTTCAGAAACTGGATTACCTATGTTATGAATTTCTGGCGCATTGCTGTTAAATGCTGCACGATTGCTTTCGATTTCATCAGAATGTTTTAGTAGATAATCAATTGCAAGGAAATCTGTATCGTTTAAGATTTTGTCTTCGTTAAAAAGCTGTTTTGTAAATCCTTGATTTTTGATTTCTCTTATGATTGTTTCTACCAAAATCATATCGGGTTTTTTATCTTTTTGATGTGCTTCAATCAATTTTTTCCAGGTTTGAGTAACTTCTTTTTTATCTAATGCTGTTTTTGAAATTACAAACTCACTAGGATCATCTACAGTATAATCTGAATCATAATCATAAGGTGCTTCCAGCAAAGCTGCCTTATTAAATGCGCTTATTAAATCTGTATCTGACGCTTTTTTATTTTTCAAAGTCTTATCAATAGCCAGGAAAGCATCTGCACGCAATAGTTTACGGTAAAAATCTCCGTAATAACTAAATTGGTATTGTTTTGATGTTAAATCTGATTTTGCAAGCGCCAGTACATCGCCATTTTTATTTAAAACAAAAACACTTGGATCGTTTGTTATTTTATTGTTTTTCAGCCATTTTTTATCATCGGCTCCAGCCAGATAATAATTATAGATATCATACTGTTCATAATATTTGTCATACATATTATAGCCAGTCTGTGTTTCCTGATCTTTTACAAAAGCATTAAAAGTTTCTTTAGCTGTTTTATTACTGTCATGATAAACTACTAAAAACTTATTGCTGGCAGCTTCTTTTGTAGCAGCTAATGCCTTGCTTAAACTGCTTTCAATTTTTAGTTTGAAATTGTACTGAGAGTAAGAACTCGCTGTATCTATCGTATAATCTGCTGCAGGTACCGCTGTACTGTCAACCGCAAGACCATTATATATACTATCTGTTGCTGCACCTCCATAGCTGTCATAATAAGAGCTTTTGCCCGGATAAGTCCAGTTTGTCACTATATTATTTTCTAATGGAACAACTGTTGGAGCTTTAGCCGGCTGTACATCTTTTTCATTCATAAAAACCAAAGGATCTTTCCCTGATCTTTCAGAAACTTTCAGCTCGTTTGTTTTTCTATCATAAAATCCGGCAATGTTCATCCTGCCCAAAAGCTGCAGCTGATAATCAATTGTTACCTCTGAAACATCTTTTGGCAATGCATATTTACTAACATCACTTTTTCCGTCATAATCTTCATAAACCAGATACAGAAAATCTGTTTTGTCTATTTCAAAATCTAAATCTGTTGATGTCCAGTTTGGATCTACTTTTGTTTTAATATCAGAAACTCTTTGGTATTGAATTGCTTCTGAACCTTTTTGAGTTCCTATATAAAATGAATAATAAGAAGGATTTAAGAACTTAATTTTGACCTTTTTGGCTTTTTTATCATTTTTAAATGAAAGATCGAATCTGTTTTCTGATTTTTCCTTTTTAGAAAAAACCAGCGAATCGCCTTTAATTTCATAATCTCCGGTATAAAAAACCAATTCGTATTTATTATCGTCTAATAAATTTAGTTTTATTTTTTCTCCTTTATTTGTAGATAAATAGGTTCCTTTTTCGATACCTTTTGTTTGAGCGAAAAAAACAGACATTCCGGCAAACAAGAGTGATAAACTCCAAATAAAATTGCGCATAACTACATTTTTTGTTGTTAATAATATAGCACAAAGATATTTGATTCCTGCCTAAACAAATCATAAAAAACTATAATATTTGAAATCAAAATACTACAAATTGTATTTCATCGAAAATATGATGTAACGAGGCTGTACGGTGTATTGAGAGACTCTTGTTGAAAATTGTGAGAAGCTGTCGTCGTTAAGATATTTCGTGTTGAGCAAATTGGTTGCCGAGACTTTGTATTCCCATTTACTGTTTTTCTTTTGGTAGATTAAACTGGCGCTCAAAAAGTCGTATTCGTTATCTACTGTTTTGTTTCCATTGTAATAATGGTAGAATTCATATTCTGAAACAAAAGAAAAACTATCTAAAAAATAATAATCTAATCTGGCAAAAGGCTTATCGGTATAAAATGTAGAACCGCTGTATTTATTGACCAAAAGGTTATAACCAAATTCAATATTTGGCAGGTTTTTATAATTAGTCGAAGCTCTTATGGTATAATTTTGAACAAAACTCTCTGTTGTGGCTAATTTATCATTTTGAATGTTGTTGAATTTTGACCAGTTCAAACTTGCTGTTGCCGATGCTTTATAGTTTTTCAGGAAAGAGCGGCCGTAAGTTCCCATTCCGCTGAAAGTTTCATCGGCTAAATTTGAATTGTATGGAACTGATGACTGATTAATTCCTTCAAAATCTGCCTGCGTTTTAATCGCATCTACTTTTTTAGTATAGGTTGCATTGGCAAAAATGTTCTCAAAATTGAACATATTGTATTTAAAATAGCGAAGCGAATGTACTTGTGATGTTGCGTTTTCTAAGAAACGATTTCCATGGAATAAACTGCTGTAATCAGACAAAACATAACCAGCTGCTAATTGGTTGATATCTGTAAAATCATTTGTCAGCGAAAAATTATACGTCAGCGTTTCTGATTTTTTAATTTGGTACAAAGCGAAGAAATCCGGCAGAACTTTTACGAAATTCTGAGAATAATCTGTCCCTAACTGCGTGTTTTTCATTGCATAAGAATGTACGCTGACACCTGGCGTGAAAGTAAATTTCCCGGTTAAGATTTTATAATGAAATCCCAGAAAAACATCATCAAAGTTATAATTGACATCATTATTATTTTCAGGAGTTTCCAAGTCATTTCGGTCTCCATTATCCAAAATTTGGAATATATGAGAATTAAAATTTTGATATGAATATGTATTCCCTAAAGTAATATTGATGTTGCTTTTTGGTGTTATCATATAATAGTAATCCAATTTTGCATCTAGTTTATTGGTTTTTACAAAACGATCCTGGTTTAAATCGTTTCTATTTTGTCCTACTGTGTAACCTGCTAAGTCAAAAGGCTGTGTTCGCAAATTGGCATTATAAAAAGGATTTTCATCCTGATATAAATGCTGCATTTCAAAGGCAAAAATATTCTTGGCACTTTGTGTATAATACAAACTTAAATTTTGGTTTACCGAGGTTGGATCCTGCTTTTTATTCGTAAAAATACTTTCTGCATCCGCCACATTGTTTACAACAGACTCACGCAGTAAATCAGTGTCTTCTTGTTGTTTAGACAATTTAGTTAAGATGTCATAATCAAACTGAAATTTATCGTTTGGTTTATAAGTCGAACTTAATTTAAAAAGTCCTAAATTATTTTTTTGATGCGTTAATTCATCTCGTTTCTGCTGATCTCCAGAATCTAGAATCGTGGTTTGGGATTTAGTTTCTAAATCGGTTTTTGAAGTCGAAAGGATTCCAAAACCGCTTATAGTCCATGTTTTTGCTGGAGAATAAGAGAAATTTGTCGCGCCAAATTTGGTTTCAATTTCCTTGGCCCTGTTGTTTCTTAAAACTGAAATTCCTAAATCATTTGATGAAACATTAAAACTGCTGCCTCCTTTTTTCATCATGTTTTTAAATCCGCCTGTAAACTTAAAATAATCCTGAGCCGTAAGCGGCAGTTCTCCAATATTATTAAAATTGGTAATTAAGTTTATACTATACTTCGGACTGTAATAAAACAATTTCGGATTAATAATATAACGGCTGTCTAATTCTGCAACTCCGGTTCCGGCAGTAACATCTCCAAACCAAAAGTTCTTTTTACCTTCTTTCAGCTTAATGTTCATTGCCACATTTTCCTGATCGTTTTCGAGACCTTTTAATTGGCTTATTTCGTTATAGTTTCTTAAAACCTGAACTTTATCAATAGCATCTGCAGGAATGTTTTTGACTCCGAGTTTGGTATCGCCGTCAAAAAAGTCTTTTCCTTCTACCATTAATTTACTTACTTTTTTTCCTTCAACCTCAATTTCACCATCGGCATTTACCTCAACGCCTGGAAGTTTTTTCAGGACATCTTCGAGTTTTTTTTCGGTTCCAGATTTAAAAGAATCGGCATTGTAAACAATCGTGTCGCCTTTTATAGAAACCGGCATTTCACGAACAATCTCAACACCTTCGAGTTCTATTCCTGCGCCGTCCATAACAATATTCTGGGCAATGTTTTCGGTTTTGGTCGAAACGGCAATTTCTTTAGACTTCATTCCAAGATAGCTTACTTTAACCGTGTAAGAAGTATTAGGCTTTAAAGTGAGCTGAAATTTTCCTTTATCATTGGTAATTCCATAAGAATCCATTGCTTTTGTGGTATTGTTAACCGCCATAATATTGGCCATTTCCAACGGATTTTTCTGCTCATCCTGAATAAAACCATCAAAACGAACACTTTGAGAAAAGCATATAGAAGTAAAAAATAAGGCAAAAATAAAAAGTGTTTTATTCATTATCAGAATATTGGAATTTGGCCCGAAGCTTCGGGATTTTTTTTGGAATCGTATAAATTTTATCTTCCCATTGGCGGTGGGCCTCCGGCACGTCCGCGGTTCATTTCTCTAAACTCTTCCATTTTTTTAATTACCGTTTCATCATAGTCTTTTTGAGAAATTACTTTTCCTTTTTTAGATGGTTTTATTTCGACTTTATCTTTGGCATTTAAAACAATTTTAGAACATAAAATGGTTGTTTTTCCATCGTTAACTTCCAAAATTAAACCCGGAAGTCCCCAATAGTTTTCCGGACCCTGATTAACCGGAATCTCCGGCGTATACCAAGCTGTAACAACAATTTCTTTCGGAATTTCAAAATTGTCTTCAAAATTCGTTTTTGTATCTCCCGAAGTCTTTTTTACCTCATCCTTTTTATCATCATTATTTTTAGGTCTGAAATTTCTAAAATCGGTTTTACTGGCTTCTTTTACAGCTGTTGCTTTAAAACAATTGTACCCGCCTATTTGTTTGGTTTCCTGTTCCAGTTTCCAATTTAATTTTGGCAGAGAATCTACAACTAGAAATTCTTTACCCATAAATTCTTTATCAACTGTATAGGATTTGGTTTTAACATCTTTATAAAAAGTGCCTCCGCCTCCCATCATAGAGTTCATCATCATTCGCATCCCTCCGCCCTGCTGTCCGGGAGTATCTAATTTTTCTTCTTCTTTATAAATAGAAGCCGTTTTGTCAAAATTTAAAATAAAAGTTTTCTCCAGCATTTTTTTCATTCGCTCTTCCATTGATTTTTGCATTTCCGGCGTTATATCACGATTTCCTGCTCTCATTCCTTCAAATTTAGGAGCCTGAGTTTTAGATTCGTAAACCGCCATTCCCTGAAAATCTTTTTGTGCCTGAACCTGACTGAAAGCCAATACTAAAAGCAAATAGGTTAGTTTTTTCATGTGTAAATGTTTAATAGATTGTAAAGTTGGTCAAACTTACATTCAAATTTATTATTAATTTTAAGATACTGAAAGTTAAATATATTAATGCCAAAATGCTATCGACAGAACAGCAAGTTTGTAAGACTATTAGATTTTGGAAAGGTTTAAATCTAAATATGGGCTAAAATGCTAATTTAAAGGTATTCTTTACTGCACTTTTTGTACTTTGGCTATTCGAAATTATTAAATTTATGAGTAAAACGCTGCGCCAAATTTTAGTATTGCTGTTTATCGCATGTTTTTCCTCGATTATATTTGGGCAAAGCCAAAAAGTAAATCCTGTTTTAATTTCAAAATTTAAAATTGATGCCGATGAATTTATTGGTTATGACTCTTTTGGATATTCATATCAGATAAAAAACAATGTTTTCTCCAAAATAAAAGGAAACGAGATTTTTGAATATAAAAATGTCTCTTTGGGAAATATTACTAAAGTCGACATTCAGAATCCGCTTAAAATTGTATTGTTTTACGAAGATTTTAACAGCGTTGTTCTTCTGGATAATCAACTAAATAAAATGACCGAAATTAATTTTTCGCAAAATACCATTCCTATTGTTGTAAACGCTATTGGAATGTCGACTCAAAACCAGCTTTGGATTTTTAATACTTTAAACCAGCAGATCGGGCTTTTTGATTATTTAAAAAATGAATACAAAACAGTTTCAATTCCGCTTACAGAAAGCATAAAATATTACCAAACCGACTTTAATACTTTCTTTTGGATTGATAAAAAAAACAATTGGTTTTCTTGTGATATTTTCGGTAAAATTTCGAGTTTGGGAACCGTTCCCGATTTTGATAAAATTGAAATAATTTCTCCTCAAAAATACATTTTCAGCAAAGCTAATGCACTGTATTTGAGAGAAAATACAAACACAATTTCAGAAATTGAAATTTTAGAAAAAACGTTTGACAAATACTATTACAAAGACCAAATTTTATCTATTTTTACAGCTAAAGAAATTTTAAATTATAAAATCGTAACACGGTAATGCACATAGCAATAGCAGGAAATATAGGCGCAGGAAAAACTACATTAACTAAATTATTAGCGAAACATTTTAAATGGGAGCCTCATTATGAAGATGTAGTTGATAATCCGTACTTAGACGATTTTTATCATCAAATGGAACGCTGGTCTTTTAATTTACAGATTTATTTCTTAAACAGTCGTTTTCGTCAGGTGCAGCAAATCCGCGAAAGCGGAAAAAAAATCATTCAGGACAGAACGATTTATGAAGATGCTTATATTTTTGCTCCCAACTTATACGCAATGGGATTAATGACAAGCCGTGATTTTGAAAATTATACGTCTTTATTCGAATTAATGGAATCGTTGGTAAAAGCACCAGATTTATTAATTTATTTAAGAAGCACTATCCCTAATTTAGTTGGACAAATTCACAAACGCGGACGCGAATACGAAAACTCTATTTCTATCGATTATTTAAGCCGTTTAAATGAAAGATACGAAGCCTGGATTCAGACTTATACAAAAGGAAAGTTACTAATTATTGATGTTGACAATATTAATTTTGTTGATAATCCTGAAGATTTGGGAGACATCATTAATAGAATTGATGCTGAATTGAACGGGCTGTTTTAGTCTCTGTCGCTGCAAAAACCAAATAAAATTGTGTTAGTTTTTTTACTTCACTTTTAAATAAAAAAGAGGCTGTCTAGATTTAGACAGCCTCTTTTTATATTAATGGATATTCCTTTATTAATTGATTTTTTGAAATGTGACATAATCTTCAGACCAGTTGCTGCCACCAAAATTTAACATTGTACCAGCAGGATTAACAGCTGCTACATTTCCGCCCCAATAATAATAGTTTTTATTAGCTCCAGAAGTATTGTTAATAATTACGGTTCCATAAAGCATCGCATAATAGCTGCTAGATGGCAGTAAACCGCTTATAAGTGTATTAGTAGAAATAATATCCGAGCTAGTAGCAAAAACAGTAGAGCTGTTACTGAAACCAGAACGCACCCACCAGGTTTCAGTTGCACCTGTTGCAACTAATGTTCCTGATGATTTTGATAATAACATATTTAAAGTTACCAGCCATTTACCAGGCCCCAGAGTAAGCACAGTCCCTGTATAAAAATATGATCCAGAAGCAGTAAAGTTAACCCCCGAACCTAACTTTGCAAAGCCCAATGTAGTTGCTGAAACATCTATTGCTGCCCTTTGACGCAAATTACCATTTGCATCTGCTGTTACTACGTTATCAGTTAGATCTCCCACATTCATTGAACGAACTCTGGCATAACCGTTTACGTCCATTTCTGCGGTTGGCGCATTGGTGTTTACCCCTATTTTTCCTGCATTACTGTTGTTAACCCCAGTACCGTACAAAGTATTACCAATATTCATCTCATTACTTGCCGCTGCCGAACTTGGACCAACTGGAGTAGTTGATGCCCCTATTGTAATGTTATTACTGCCTGTTGTAATAGTATTACCACTCTGGTATCCAATTGCAATATTATTGCTACCTGTAGTATTATTTGCTAAAGTATTCCCTCCTAGCGCTGTATTATACATACCAGTGCTGGTAGTAAGAGCCATTGCAGAAACACCAATAGCTGTATTTCCTGCACCTTGTAATGCAGTAACAGAATTTAAAGCATTGTAACCAAAAGCCGTCGATGTAGAAGATAGTTTACCTGCATATTGATTATTAACTTTAAACACAAGAGGTGTGTTATCTGTAGTTCCTAAAAAATTAACCGCAGAGTTTGTTCCCGCATTTCCTAATAAACTCCAATACCCTGACGTTAATGAAGAAGCGCTGACTTTTCTTAAGATATTATTTGAATCTAATACTAAAATATCATCTGTAGCAGCACCTGCTGTTAGTCCTGCTATTCCCAGTGTAAAGTTACTGTCAGTAGTTAAAACAGAAGGCTGTACTAATGGCCCGCCTAACTGAACATAACCATTATTGGCCTGCAATCCATTGTTAGCATAAGGATTAACCTGCACTTTTTTCCCATTTGGTGAAACAACTGTTTCAGTTTGAGCCATAATAAACCCACTCTGCAGTAATAGCAATATGTGTATAATTTTTTTCATTTCTTAATCTTTTTACAAATTCCTAAAATTCAATCTCCTAGATTTATAAGGGGCGAAATTAGATTGAAAATAGATTGAAAACAGCCGCAAAAAGTTTTTAAAATAACATTTTAAGACATTTATTTAACCCCGAAAAAATATGCTCTTTGTTTTTCTTAAGTAACTCAAATAAAAAATGCCTCTAAAATTTAGAGGCATTTTTCTCTTTTTAACTATTCAATTTCATAAAAAACAAAATGAAAGAAAATTACTATATTTGCACTTTTATTTATAGCGAAATGACAATTATTTCTTCTCCCTTATCTAACGATGAAAAAAGAATGTTCAAAAAATTATTCATAAGTCGAATTGTTTTAGGAATATTACTATTACCTCTTTTTGGCTTTTTCATCTATACCTATATTAGTGACTTTTCATTTTATAATTTTGATGAATTACAATTATTTGGCTTACTGTTATTAGCTGCTATGATTTTTTTAGTTTTTAAATATGTCATTCCTGGTTACATATATACTTATAAGAGTGTAAAAGCAAAAAATAAATTAATCCAATCAACTATTGTTTTAGATTTTAAAGAAACATATAATTATAGAATAGGAATTAGATTTATCATAAGTACTGAATATCGAATTATTGATAGCTGGAGAATAACATTACTAAACAACAATCCTCCTTTTCCGTTTTCACAATTATATATTGGGATGCCTATAAAAATCCATTATCTCGAACACAATAAAACAGATATTATTAAAATTGAGAAAATTTGATACAAAAAATGCCGCTAAATTTCTTTAGAGGCATTTTTTTATTTTGAAATGTTGTCAAAGTTATTATTTAGCGGCTTCCACTTTTGCTAAAACTTCTTCTTCGGTTCCTTCGAAAACTTCGGTTGTTGTTTTACCATTTTCTGTTTTAGTAACAGTTCCTGTGGTTTTTCCGTTTATATTTTTCACTTCAACATTAACTGATTTTTTCTCATATTTACTTGTATCAAAACAGTCTGTTTTTTGATATTTTCCACTTGCATCAAAATGAGCCAGACATTTTGCTGTTTCTTCTGGCGAACAGCCTTTTTCTTTACACATTTTAATACATTCTTCTTTTGTCATTCCAGACATATCACCGCATTTAGAAACTCCGGCATGCATTTCTATTTTTGCACAGCAAGAAGCTTTTCCTGCAATGTCTGATGGAGAATGTCCTTCTCCTAAAATTGGTGCAATTACCAATCCAATTAAACACGTTAATTTGATTAAAATATTCATTGAAGGTCCTGAAGTATCTTTAAATGGATCTCCAACTGTATCTCCCGTAACCGCTGCTTTATGTGCATCAGAACCTTTGTATGTCATTTCTCCATTGATCATAACTCCGGCTTCAAAAGATTTTTTAGCATTGTCCCACGCACCTCCGGCGTTGTTTTGAAAAACAGCCCAAAGAACTCCAGAAACCGTAACTCCAGCCATATATCCGCCTAGCATTTCAGCAATTAACTGGTTATTATCTGAGTAAACTAATTTTCCTAAAAGTACAATTGCAATTGGAAAACCAATCGTTAAAATTCCCGGAAGCATCATTTCACGCAAAGCAGCTTTTGTAGAAATTTCAACACATTTTCCATACTCCGGTTTTCCGGTTCCTTCCATAATTCCCGGAATTTCCTTAAACTGACGACGTACTTCGTAAACCATATCCATTGCGGCTTTTCCAACAGAATTCATCGCTAAAGCTGAGAAAACTACCGGAATCATTCCACCCACAAATAACATGGCTAAAACTGGCGCCTTAAAAATATTAATTCCATCAATTCCTGTAAAAGTTACGTAAGCAGCAAATAAGGCTAATGAAGTTAAAGCTGCAGAAGCAATCGCAAATCCTTTTCCGGTTGCTGCAGTTGTGTTTCCTACTGAATCTAAAATATCGGTTCTGGTGCGAACCTCTTTTGGTAATTCGCTCATTTCGGCGATTCCACCAGCGTTGTCAGATATTGGCCCAAAAGCATCAATTGCCAATTGCATTGCTGTTGTAGCCATCATGGCCGAAGCCGCTAAAGCTACTCCATAGAATCCTGCTAAAGCATACGAAATCCAAATTGCTACAGCAAACAATAATACGGTTGGAAAAGTCGAAATCATTCCTGTTGCTAAACCTGCAATTACGTTAGTTCCTGCTCCTGTAGATGATTTTTGAACAATAGCCATTACTGGTTTTGTTCCTAATCCGGTATAATATTCAGTTACTGATGAGATAGCACCTCCAACAACTAATCCAACCAAAGTCGCGTAAAAAACACGCATTGATGAAATGGCTTTTGATCCTTCTCCAAAGAAACTCATCTGCATCGTTTCAGGAAGCATGTGCTGTACTAAAAAGAAACAAGCTACAGCTGTTAAAACAATTGAAACCCAGTTTCCTATATTTAATGCTTTCTGTACTTGTGCTTCTTTAGCATTATCATCTGAAATTTTCACTAAAGTTGTTCCAATAATTGAGAATAAAATTCCGAAACCGGCAATTGCCATTGGAAGTAAAATTGGTCCAATACCGCCAAAAGCGTCATTAATACTGCCGCCCATATCTTTTATAACATAATTCCCTAGAACCATTGCGGCCAAAACGGTTGCCACATACGAACCAAATAAATCAGCTCCCATACCGGCAACATCACCTACGTTATCTCCAACGTTATCTGCAATTGTTGCAGGATTACGCGGATCATCTTCTGGAATTCCAGCTTCAACTTTACCAACTAAGTCAGCACCAACATCGGCTGCTTTTGTGTAGATTCCGCCTCCAACTCTGGCAAACAAAGCAATTGATTCTGCACCAAGCGAAAATCCCGCTAAAGTTTCTAAAACAACGGTCATTGTTTCGGTATCTTTCCAGACTCCGCCAGAAAATAAATTAAAGAAAATTATAAAAAAGGCTGTTAAACCTAATACTGCTAATCCAGCAACGCCTAAACCCATTACGGTGCCGCCGCCAAAAGAAACTTTTAATGCCTGCGGTAAACTTGTACGCGCGGCCTGAGTAGTTCTTACGTTTGTTTTAGTTGCTATTTTCATTCCAATATTTCCGGCGTAAGCAGAAAATAATGCACCAAAAATAAAGGCAATTACAATTAATAAATGGGTTTTTACTCCCGGAATAAAAGTGATTCCTGCCAAAGCTAAGCTGGCAATAATTACAAAGATGGTTAACAGTTTGTATTCGGCTTTTAGGAAGGCTAAGGCTCCTTCGTAGATGTAATCTGAAATCTCTTTCATTTTACCGTCTCCAGCGTCTTGTTTTAAAACCCAAGTCCTTTTTATTCCCATGAAAAGTAATCCTAAAACTGCCATGACAATTGGCAGGTAAATCATAAATGCATTCATAATATTTTATTGGTTTTGGTTAATAGTCAACAAACTAACTAAAACGAATTTAAACAAAAAAGCAATACTCCTGACGGCAGTATTGCTTTTTTTATAAATTATGAATGCTTAAATTATTTAATACTAAATAATCCTGCTGGTTTATTTTCAATATCATCAAAACGCTTAGTGCACTCTGCAATAATTTCGTAAGCCTCTTTTACATCTCCCCATCCTTCAACATCAACTTTTTTGTTTTCAAGATCTTTATAAACCTGGAAGAAATGCTCAATTTCTTTTACTAAGTGAGGGTTAATATCAGAAAGATCGTTTAATGAATTCCAGATTGGATCTGAAACTGGTACACAAATAATTTTTTCGTCTGGTCCTTTATCATCTGCCATATGGAAAACACCAATTGGTTTTACTTCCATAACACATCCAGGGAAAGTTGGTTCATTTACTAAAACCAATACATCAAGAGGATCACCGTCAAGAGCTAAAGTTTCTGGAATAAATCCGTAATCTGCAGGGTACATCATTGAAGAGAATAACATTCTGTCGAAACGCATTCTTTTGATTTCAAAATCGTACTCATATTTATTTCTGCTTCCTCTTGGTATTTCGATTAATACATCGAAAGTTGTTAGTTTGTCTGCGGTCATTTTTGTTTTATTATTATATCTATAATTTCGATTGCAAAAGTAACCAAACAATCCTTTTTTACAATGAAAAAAGTATATTAATCTGTATATATATACATTAATTAATATACTTTTCTTTTTATATAACAGACAGTTAATATGTAATTTTCCTATTTCGCTTATTTAAATAATAATGCCAGAGCAAATAGGTCGCATAAGATCTATAAGGACTCCACTGTTCTGCATGTATTTCCATTTCTTGTTTATCATGAATATCCAGCAGTTCTTTAATGGTATTTACAACTGCAATATCGCCTAACGGAATCAAATCCGGTTCCTGAAGACAAAACATTAAATAAATATCAATTGTCCAGTTTCCAATTCCTTTCAATTTAATAAGTTCTTCACGAACCTGCTTTGCTGGTTTTGAAGCTAAACTTTCAACATCTAACTCTTTGTTCAAAATTGCTTCGGCTAAAATTTTAATGTATTTTGTTTTTTGACGGCTCACTCCAAGATTTCGATATTCTTCATCAGGTAAAATGACCATCGTTTCAGGATTGCAGGTTGTATATTCTTTTATTTTTAAGAATGTGGCTTTCGCCGAATCTATAGAAACCTGCTGTTCCAAAATTAATAACACCAAAGTTTCAAACCCCTGAGGCCGTTTTGGAATGGGCGGCAATCCATATTTTTCGATTATCTCCCGAAAGATTGGATTTTTATTGGTTAGAAAATCGATAGCTTCCTGCATAACTTTTACTTTTAAGTCAATTTCAAAATTAATTAAAAATGAAATTAATTCTTGTAAAGTTTTTTTGCCCGCAGATTTTACAGATTTAGACTGATAAGCTCAAATTGAAAAATTAAAGATTGAAAAATTAAATCTGCTTCGACCGGTTTAAATCTGTAGAATCTGCGGGCAAAAAAAATTAAGCATAAAAAAAGCCGCAAAGATTTTAAACCTTTGCGACTATGTAACTTTGAAGCTTTGCGTCTTTTATAATTAAAAATAGAACCCGAAAGATCCTTTGATAGCAAATTTATGAGCATCCGGCATATCTAAATAGTTTCCTCTCCAAGAAAAATCAAGACGGAAGACTTTAAAGATATTTCCAATTCCGGCATTGTATTCCCAATATACATTTTCTGGTGCATTATAAGGAAGTCCAGAAGCGTTTATTTCGCGATTTGCTTTAGAAATAGTTCCATGAACCGCTCTAACTCCTACAAACTCTCTCCAGTTTAATTTTCTCATAAACGGAATTCTCGCGAATAATCTTCCTCCAAAATCATGATTCCACTGCAAAGTAGTATATTGATCTGTTACAAATTCGTAGAAATTAAGGTTGCTAAACGTATTTTCAATTGTAAAATAAGTCTGGTTACCCGGAATTACACTCATTAACCCTAATGGAATTGTTCCAAATGTTTTTCCTGTTTCCAAAATAATATTAGATCTTCCTAAAGGTCCAATTATAATAGGCTGTTTGTAGAAAACCTGAATTTTTTCGTAAGCAAAATCGCTGTCTAAAACTCCTTTAAGACCATAACTGAAATTTACAAAGAAATGACTAAAAGGACTGTCAACTAAATCTCTTTCGACACCATAACCAATTGTTTTTCGGTTTGGCATATACTCAAATTGGATATTGGCTTCTGATTGTTTTACATCACTCTTTATCACTCCCATCGGATCTGATACACTTGGCAAAGTGGTATAATAATCCAGACTAAATGTCTTTGAAGCCGATTCTAATGTTCGATAAGAGAATCCTGCCGAAACAAGAAAATTCTTTTTAGGCTCCATTTCGATAGAAACGTTGCTCAAATTAATATTCGTGAGCTTTCCGTTGCTTCCGGTTGTAAACAAGGCCGACGATGCAAAACTTCGTCCTAAAATATCATTTGTTGTGGTTAAACTGGCTCCAATTTGTTCAATATCCCGCCTGTTTCCTCCAGAAATAATAATACGTTTTTTCTTGTCGATCATCCATTTACCAGAAACTCCGTATTTGAATTTATTATCGTCAAATCCGTATGCTGTATAAGCCTGCAAACGCCAAGGATCATTAGGTCCAAAATACGTTCTTCCTCCTACTCTCAGCCTTAAACCTTCGACTTCATTATAACCAAATGTAGAATAAATAGGACCGTAATCGAAGTTCTTAAATTCGATATAACCGCTTCCTAAAATGGAGACGAGATTATACAGCTGCTTAAATCGTTTGACCGTCTGCAGTGTATCGAGCATTTTATAAATACCCGCTTCGTCTTTATTTAATTTCTCAAAACGATTTTCTTCCCAAAATTCCGGCGGTCGTTCATAGACCGCATTATCTATGAAATTGACTTCTTCTTTATAAAATTTTTCGGGTTTTTGAATGTTGAATTTATGATTACGATACAAGGTCGTTCGTTTTCCATAAACTCCTTTTGATTTTTCTTTTTTATTCAAAGCAAAATCAGACATCATGTAATCGCGGGTTAAAAGGAAAACAGAATCGTTTTCTACTTCAAACTCCTGCTCGATATAAATATCTTTTACCCAGTTAATATTGGCACTTTTAGTAACGCCCATATTAATTTTCTTGATCGCAAAAGTGGTATCGTTTACCCAGAAATCTCCTTTAAAAGTTAATTCGTTTTTACGTCTTGGATAAAAAACAATATTAAAGCACCATTTTTTATCAATATAAGCACTGTCTTTCAATACGTAATTGTAAACATCAATTCCGGTTCTTGAAAGCGGACTGGTAAAACTTTTATCAAAAAATTTAAGGTGATTATCGTAGATATTGTAATCTGAATAAAGGTCTTTTACGAAAGCTAAAATCTGTTGGTTTCCATTAAAACCAGACATTTTATTTCCGGTAAGGTTTTCTTTTACTTTCTTTATTCTGTTATCTCCGTAAACATCATAAACCGATTCGTTAATGAAAATAGGCAGATAGGTTTTTCCTGTAACTTCTGAAGTATCAACATGATTAAAAACAAACTCCATTCCTTTAAAGAGTTTATTTTTCATAAAAGCACTGTCAATTGTGTTCATGTCAAACTCAACTTTTTCGTACTTCTGCATTTGATATTGATTAAATTGGTAAAGCCCGTTTTTACGCTTTCTCTCCCATATTTTTCTCAAAATATCCAATGCCGGATTATTCTTTTTTGAAGTTTTACCCGTATAAATTACAACTTCACTTAATGCTTCTGGTTCGCTTAAAACGATTTTAAAGTTATAATTCACTGCTTTTTCCAAAGGAACTTCTTTATCTGAAAATCCCGCAGAACTCACCAATAATGCTGTATAAGTTTCTGATGATTCTAAATAAAAACGACCGTCTTCGTTAGAAACAATTCCAATATTTGAACCTTTAAAAACAACATTTGCAAATGGTATCGGCTGATTAGACTTGTCCAAAACAATTCCACTCACTTTTGTTTGTGCAGTAACAATAGCCGCAAATGCGAATACAAAAAATAGGCTGAGTAAAATTGTTCTTTTCATTGTCTGGGCAAAAAAAAACTTCATCAATTAACTATGAATGATGAAGTTTTGTGAGTATTTTAAATATATACTATTTGTATAACACTTTTTTAACTGCTTTTACTACATCACCTGCATTTGGCAACCAGTCTTTAAGCAATACTGGAGAATACGGCGCAGGAGTATCTGCAGTTGTAATACGTTGAATTGGCGCATCAAGGAAATCGAATGCCTGCTCCTGAACGATATAAGAAATTTCAGAAGAAAGGCTGGCAACCGGCCAAGCTTCTTCAAGAATTACTAAACGGTTTGTTTTTTTAACCGATTTTAAGATCGCATCTTTATCCATTGGACGAACAGTTCTTAAATCGATAATTTCACATGAAATTCCTTCTTTAGCTAATTCATCAGCAGCGATAAAAGCTTCTTTGATGATTTTTCCAAAAGAAACGATAGTTACATCAGTTCCTTCACGTTTAACATCAGCAACACCTAGAGGAATTGTGTATTCTCCGTCTGGCACTTCACCTTTGTCTCCGTACATTTGCTCAGATTCCATGAAAATAACCGGATCATTATCACGAATTGCTGATTTTAAAAGTCCTTTTGCATCGTAAGGAGTTGAAGGAACAACAACTTTAAGACCTGGAGTATTAGCAAACCAGTTTTCTAAAGCTTGTGAGTGAGTAGCTCCTAATTGACCAGCAGAAGCCGTTGGTCCGCGGAAAACAATAGGCACATTAAACTGTCCTCCTGTCATTTGACGCATTTTAGCAGCGTTATTTATAATTTGATCAATACCAACTAAACAGAAGTTGAATGTCATATATTCTACAATTGGGCGGTTTCCATTCATTGCAGAACCTACTGCAATTCCTGAAAATCCAAGCTCAGCGATTGGAGTATCGATCACTCTCTTTTCACCAAACTCAGCAAGCATTCCTTTTGAAGCTTTGTAAGCTCCGTTGTATTCTGCAACCTCTTCTCCCATTAAATATATGGATTCATCGCGGCGCATTTCTTCGCTCATTGCTTCACAAATGGCCTCTCTAAATTGTATTGTTCTCATATTTTTTATTGTATGTTGAATTTTCTGAAGAGCAAAAATAAATATTTTAAATAACTTAAATGCATAAATTGAATTTAAAATCGCATGAAGTTCTTTCTCTCTTTAGGTTTTAACTTTTTAAGCAATATTGTGATATTTACGAAATCGATATAATAGACGTATAATTCACACTTAAAATGCCAAAATCATTTTTCAGACAAACTTTACTCAATTTGTGTAATTCTTATTTTCATCAAATTCATTCATCAAAACGGAAAAACTCAAAAATTAGTATTTTTTGGACAAAAAACATATTCACCTTCCTTTTACAAATATTGCAAAATTCCTAACAATCAGACAAAATGAGTATTTTTTTATTTTTAAATTCCGATTAAAATCATCTAAAACCATACAATCTGCGAAATCGTAATAGTTTTAAAAAATATTATGCATGCATAGTATAATTATTCCAAATTAAATTCTAAATTTGTAAAAGCATATTATAAATTCAAAATATATACTTATGAAAATACTAGTTTGCATCAGCCATGTGCCTGATACTACTTCAAAAATCAACTTCACCAACGGTGACTCAGAATTTGACACCAACGGCGTACAATATGTAATTAATCCTAACGACGAATTCGGCCTTACACGTGCTATCTGGTTCCAAGAACAGCAAGGTGCAAATGTAACAGTTGTAAACGTTGGAGGTCCTGATACTGAACCAACATTGCGTAAAGCATTGGCAATTGGAGCAAACGAAGCAATTCGTGTAAATGCAAACCCTACTGATGGTTTTTTTGTTGCAAAACAATTAGCAGAAGTTATTAAAAATGGTGGTTATGATTTAGTAATTGCAGGAAAAGAATCTTTAGACTACAACGGCGGAATGGTTCCTGGAATGATTGCTGGTATTTTAGGTTCTAACTTCTTAAACTCTTGCACAAACTTAACTGTTGACGGAAATAATGTAAAAGCAGTTCGTGAGATTGACGGCGGAAAAGAAACTGTAAGCACTACTCTGCCTTTAATTATTGGCGCTCAAAAAGGTCTTGTTGAAGAAAAAGATTTACGTATCCCGAATATGAGAGGAATCATGACAGCAAGAACTAAAGCTTTAACTATTCTTGAGCCAGTTGACGCTCCTGTAAATACAAAAGCAGTGAAATTTGAAAAACCAGCTCCAAAATCAGCAGTGAAATTAGTTTCTGCAGATAATTTAGATGAGTTAATCAACTTATTACACAACGAGGCTAAGGTGATTTAAGATTGTAGATTTTAGATTGCAAACTGCAATATTAAATCTAAAATCAACATTTGATTCACTTCAAAATCTAAAATCAATAATCTTTTTGGATTTCATTTTCAAGAATCTGAAATCTAAAATCTAAAATCTAAAATTGTTATGTCAATATTAATATATGCAGAATCTGCAGAAGGAAAATTTAAAAAAGTAGCTTTCGAATTAGCTTCTTATGCAAAAAAAGTAGCCGAAAGTTTAGGAACAACTGTTACAGCTTTGACAGTAAACATCAGCGACGTAAGCGAATTAGGCAAATACGGAGTTGATAAAGTACTAAAAGTAAACAACGATAAATTAGCTGGTTTTACTGCTAAGGCATATGCCGATGTAATTAAACAAGCTGCTGAAAAAGAAGGAACAAAAGTAGTTTTACTTTCTTCTACAACAGACAGTATTTACCTTTCATCATTAGTTGCAGTAGCTTTAAATGCAGGTTTTGCATCAAATGTTGTGGGATTACCAGTTAGTACTTCTCCATTTCAGGTAAAAAGAAATGCTTTCTCAAACAAAGCTTTCAACATTACACAAATCGATACAGATGTAAAAGTTCTTGGTCTTGCTAAAAACTCTTACGGAATTTTCGAAAGTGCCGGAGCTGCAGCTGCAGAAGATTTTAACCCGACACTTGGAGACAACGACTTTGGAATTAAAGTAGATTCTGTTGAAAAAGTTTCTGGAAAAGTTTCTATTGCCGATGCTGATATCGTAGTATCAGGAGGACGCGGATTGAAAGGTCCGGAAAACTGGGGATTAGTTGAAGATCTTGCTGCTGTTTTAGGCGCTGCAACTGCATGTTCTAAACCAGTTTCAGATTTAGGATGGAGACCTCACAGCGAGCACGTTGGACAAACAGGAAAACCAGTTGCAACTAACTTATATATTGCAATAGGCATCTCTGGAGCTATTCAGCACATTGCCGGTATCAACTCATCAAAAGTAAAAGTAGTGATCAATAACGATCCTGAAGCTCCTTTCTTTAAAGTTGCTGATTACGGAGTTGTTGGTGATGCTTTTGAAATTGTACCGCAATTAACAGAGAAATTAAAAGCTTTTAAAGCTCAGCATTCTTAATTAGAGAATTCTCATAAAAATATTTGCTGCCTAAAAACAAGATATTGTATCTTTGTTTATAGGCAGCTTTTTTGTTCCATATTTTTTGACTAAAATTGCAGCGTTATTTTCCTATCAAAAAAAGCAACAAAATGAGGCGCTAAGTGCCTTTTTTACAAACATATATGAGTCTAGTAAAATTATCTATAAAAGGAATTTCATACAGTCAAACTCAAAATGGCGCTTATGCCTTAATTTTGAATGAAGTTGATGGTGAAAGAAAATTACCTATTGTTATTGGCGCTTTCGAAGCCCAATCCATAGCTATTGCCTTAGAAAAAGAAATAAAACCACCACGTCCGTTAACACACGATTTGTTTAAAAACTTCGCAGAAAGATTTGATATCGTGGTAAAACAAGTAATCATTCATAAACTTGTTGACGGCGTTTTTTATTCAAGCTTAATCTGCGAAAGAGATAAAATTGAAGAAATTATTGATGCCAGAACATCAGATGCTATTGCATTAGCTCTGCGTTTCAACGCTCCAATTTTTACTTACAAAAATATCTTAGACAAAGCCGGAATTTATTTAAAATCAAATACTGCAGATTCTGATCAGGGATCTCAGGAAATTGATGATGTACTTTCTAACCCGGAAACTTTTGGACACGAGGAAGAAACAAACCAATCCGGAGATGTTTACGCAAAACATAGTTTACAAGAACTAAATGAGCTTTTAGATCAGGCCGTTTCTCAGGAAGATTATGAAAAAGCAGCAAAAATTAGAGACGAAATCTCTAGAAGATAATTTAAGGCTATAAGCCGTAAGCTTTAGGCTGTAAGCTTAAAGCATAATCATAAAAAAAACAAACTTTAAGCATTTAGGAAAAAGCCTAAAGCTTAAAGCCTAAAGCTTAAAGCAAAGATGAAGCAATATTTAGATTTAGTAAAACACGTTTTAGAAAACGGCAATCAAAAAGGAGACCGTACCGGAACTGGAACTAAAAGTGTTTTTGGTTACCAGATGCGCTTTGATTTAAGTGAAGGTTTCCCAATGGTTACAACAAAAAAGCTTCATTTAAAATCGATTATTTACGAATTGCTTTGGTTTTTAAAAGGTGATACCAATATTAAATACCTTAAAGAAAACGGAGTAAAAATCTGGGATGAATGGGCAGATTCTAATGGCGATTTAGGTCCTGTTTACGGACACCAATGGCGTAATTGGAACAGTGAAGAAATAGATCAGATTTCTGAGCTGATTACCGAATTAAAAACAAACCCAAACAGCAGAAGAATGATCGTTTCTGCATGGAATCCTTCGGTTCTGCCAGATACTAAAAAATCTTTTGAAGAAAATGTAGCCAACAACAAAGCTGCTCTGCCTCCATGTCATGCCTTTTTCCAATTTTATGTAGCAAGTCCAGATTTAGAAAAAGGAGAAACTAAAGGAAAATTATCCTGCCAGTTATACCAAAGAAGTGCCGATATATTTTTAGGAGTTCCTTTTAATATTGCTTCTTACGCATTATTAACTATGATGATTGCCCAAGTCTGCGACTTAGAACCTGGTGAATTTATTCACACTTTTGGTGACGCACACATTTACAACAATCATTTTGAACAATTGGAACTACAATTATCGCGTGAGCCAAAACCATTACCAAAAATGATTTTGAATCCAGAGATCAAAAACATTTTTGATTTTGATTATGACGATTTCACTTTAGTAGATTATGACCCGCATCCTGCCATACAAGGAAGTGTTGCTGTATAATTATAAAAAAATCCGCTTAAATATTTAAGCGGATTTTTTTATACAACTAAAACTCCATTTTCACTTCCGGCATAGTCATTCCATTTGTAAAAATCAGCTTCTGGGTCGTTAACATACGTTCCGTCGATTACGTACTTAAATTCGTAAATCGCGTCTTTAACCAAATCATAAGTAGCTTTAAAAGTTCCGTTCTTCAACTTGCTTAAAGCACCTTCTGAAGCGTTCCAGTTATTAAAATCTCCAACGACTGCTGCCGAATCAGCATCTTTGGCATCTATTGAAAATGTAACTTTAACAACCGGCTTCGTTTTGATAAATTGTTTCTTCAAAGACATAACTATTTCGTTTTTAGATTTATAGATCCTAAATTAAGTAAATTCCGTCAAATAGTAACGAAGTCACAATCGATTTACGATAATACTAAAAACACTATATTTTTTTAGCTGTATCCATAATTTAAGGCACATAAAATTTTGTATTTCAAATTGTTGTTTGATTTTCAGGCAAATATTCTATATCCAAAATATTGTCTTTCAAAAATAAATTTTAACTTTATGATCTCATTTTTATCTTATGGAAAAAGAAGTGCACGAACAATACGAGTATGCTAGAAGACGATTAAGACAAAAAAAGGTCTTATATTTTCATTTTGTTCTTTTCCTTTTAGGAAGTTTATTTTTATTTGTTGCTAATAGATTTTTTGGTTTTGGCGAAGGAACAAATCAAAACTGGTGTATCTGGATCATTACTGCCTGGCTCTTTATCTTTATTTTGCACTTTATAAAAGTATATATAACAGACCGTTTTATGAATAAGAAATGGGAAAGAGAACAAATTGACAGACTTGTTGCTTTGCAGCAAAAAAGAATTAGTCAATTAGAATCAAAAATAAACGAAGACACTGAGAATAAAATTTAGTTACAGCATACCATGATTATAATGATAGCGGCTGTTGCCGAAAACAATACTCTTGGAAAAAACAATGAGTTAGTATGGCATCTGCCAAATGATTTTAAAAGATTTAAGTCACTTACGACTAATCACCATATTATAATGGGAAGAAAAACTTTTGAAAGTTTCCCAAAACCTTTACCAAACAGAACACACATTATTATAACACGCCAAACCGATTATAATCCGGAAGGCTGTATTGTGGTTGACAGTATGGAAAAAGCTATTGCTGCCTGTCCAGAAAATGAAGATTCGTATATTATTGGAGGCGGTGAAATTTACAATTTAGGTCTGCCTTATGCCGATATAATTGAAATCACCAAAGTACATCACACATTTGAGGGCGATGCTTTTTTTCCAAAAATCAGCAAAAGCGAATGGCAGTTAGTAGAATCTGAAGAAAATTTTAAAGATGAAAAACATCTTTATGATTATACTTATGAAACTTACATTAGAAAATAAATAAAAAAACATCCTCTTTTGAAGGATGTTTTTTAAAAAACGATTGATTTTAGTATTGACTCGCTCAAGAAAATAGTTTTTGTAAAATCACAAATGTCAAAGTAACATTTGAAATAACTGAATAACATTTAATGTTAATTGAGATAAATCTCAAAAAAAGCCTTTAATAACAAATACCACTAAGATATTAAAGGCAAAGAAAATTAAAATTTCCAAAAACAAATTTAATCCTAAGAACGTACTTCGCACTTTTAAAAATAGTATTCCCCCAAGAACAACACTTTTAAAAACTACTTACCTGAACAAATGATTACCAGTGCAAAAAAGCAGCCATTTGATTAAGTCAAATGAAAACGATCAATCATTTAAAACTTTTAATCATTTTTACTTCAGCAAAGTTGTGCATAATATCATCACAAGACAATACCCACTTTTGGTGATTTTTTAAAAATACCCACTTTTGGTGATGCCAAAAAAAAGACTTCAAAAGCTGATTTAAGCCTCTGTCTCAAAACATTTAATTGACATTTTAAAAAACTCAATTACAGTTAAACTAGATTGTTTATATTTGCGTAAATTATAATAATGTCTGAAAAAATAACTCCATATAAAGACTCTTCTTTAGGTAAAAAAGAGCAGGTCGCTCAAATGTTTGATAACATTTCTGGGAACTACGATAATTTGAATCGTGTAATTTCATTTGGTATTGATACTAAATGGAGAAAAAAAGTATTGAAATTAGTTTCTGATTCTAAACCAAAAGTAATTCTGGATATTGCTACAGGAACCGGGGACTTAGCTATTTTAATGGCGCAGACGAAAGCAGAAAAAATTATAGGTCTTGACATTTCCGCCGGAATGCTTGAAGTGGGAAAAAAGAAAGTTGAGGAAAAAAAACTCTCTAATGTAATTGATCTGGTTTTAGGAGATTCTGAAAATATTCCTTTTGAAGACAATTACTTTGATGCCATTACGGTAGGTTTTGGTGTGCGTAATTTTGAAAATTTAGAAAAAGGTTTTGCTGAAATTTTACGAGTTTTAAAACCAAACGGAATTTTTGTAATTCTGGAAACTTCTGTTCCGGATAAAACACCATATAAACAAGGATATAAATTTTACAGCAAAAATATATTACCGCTTATTGGAAAATTGTTTTCGAAAGACAATTCAGCTTACGGATATTTATCTGAATCTGCTGCTGCTTTTCCTTATGGTGAAGCCTTAAACAATATTTTAAGAAAAACTGGGTTTATAGATGTTGTAGCAATGCCGCAAACTTTTGGTGTAGCAACCATTTATTCAGCATCTAAAAAATAGTATGAGAAAAATTGTAATCGTCATTTTATTGGTCTTAACGACAAAAGGATATTCTCAATTTGCTAAAAGCATGTTTAGCAAAGATCCTATTATTAACCTGGAAAACTGGCAGAAACAACGCCTTTATTTTGGCTACTATTTAGGTTTTAACAGTTTCGACTTTAAATTCGATTACAAAACTCCGGTTCAGCAGGATATTCAGGTAAAAAAAACAACTGGATTTAATGTTGGTGTTGTAGCCGATTTAAGACTGCAGGAATATATAAACCTGCGTTTTGAACCAGGTTTGTACTATACAAAACGTGATTTGTATTATCCTAATTTTGCTCAAGAAAAAGATTATTTACGCGAAGTAAACAGTACTTATATACACTTTCCGTTACTGCTTAAATTTTCAGCTCTTAGAACTGGAAATATTCGCCCGTATCTGGTTGGAGGATTGTCTACTACTTTAAATTTATCAAGTAATTCAAAATCTACAGACGATAACTTCGAGAATAAATTTAGAGTAAAACAATGGACTTCTGCTTATGAACTAGGTTTTGGAGTTGACTTCTTTACCGAATATTTCATCTTCTCTCCTTCTATAAGAGGAATGTTTGGTATAACCGATGAATTAATTCGTGATAAACCTATAAATGGCCCAAGTCCGTGGACAGACAACATTGATTCAATGAAATCAAGAGCAATTTTAATAAATTTCACATTTCATTAAAACAAAATATTAACTATTTCGTTTAAATTCACTAAGAATAATTGCTGTTGCAGTAGCTACATTTAAACTTTCGGTTTTTTGCAGCTCTCCAAATCTTGGAATTGTAAGCCGGGTGGTTACTATTTTTTCAATTTCTGCCGAGATACCATTGGCTTCATTACCCATAATAATGATTCCATTTTGAGGTAAATTAGATTGATAAATTGTATCTCCATCCATAAATGTTCCAAAAACAGGAAGTTTTGTCTGACTTAAAAAAGCTTTAAGATCAACATAATTTACGTTTACTCTGGCAATAGATCCCATTGTGGCCTGAACCACTTTTGGATTATAAATATCGACTGTTTCTTTAGAACAAACAATTTGCTTAATCCCGAACCAGTCGCAGAGACGCATTATTGTGCCCAGATTTCCCGGATCACGAATGTCGTCTAAAGCCAGAATTAAACCAGAATTTATAATTTGATTTTCGACAGGCATTTTAAAAACTGCCAGACAAGAATTTGGAGTTGTTAAAGCACTTATTTTTTTTAGTTCTTGTTCATTAATAAGAGTTCGTTTTGAAGATTGAACTTCTTCAAAATCATTTAACGTAGTGTATAAATGTTCTAATTCAAAATTGGATTGCAGCAATTCCTGAATTACTTTTACTCCTTCGGCAAAAAATAATTGATTTGCAAAACGCTGCTTTTTTTGATGTAAACTTGATATAAGTTTTATTTGGTTTTTACTAACCATAAAATAATGTACTTTTGAATTAAATATTAAAAAACACTTGAAAAATAATTCCACAAAAATAACAGCATTTATTCTAATAGCAATACTTATTTGCGCCTGTAATGCTGTAAAAAGAGTTCCTGATGGAAAAAATCTTCTTGTAAAAAACAATATTATTGTAAACGGAAAGTCTACAAATGATGAAAATGCAACAAATCAAATGTACCAAAAACCAAATGGTACACTGCTGGGTTACAAACTTAGATTAAACTTATACAATTTAGCCAATTTAAATCCGGACTCAACTTACCAGGCTAAGTTTAAAAATAATCCCGGATTATACGAACGTCAGGCTAAATTTTTATCTGCAAAACAAGTAGACAGACTTGGGCAGTCGTTTTTATATAAAGGAATTCATGAATTCTTAAAAAATACTGGAGAACCGCCGGTAATTATTGATACAGCAAAAACCAGAAAATCATTACTCCGATTAAAATTCTATTATTTCAATAATGGATATTTTAATGTATCTACTGATTACACAATAGACAGCATTGCCAAAAAGAAAGCTCAAGTAAACTACAACATTACAACCGGCCCGGCTTATACGCTTGACACTATTAAAACCAAAATATTAACACCTGCTCTGGATTCATTATACAAAACGAGCACAGAACCTTCGTTTTTAAAATCAGGTGACCAATATAAAACTTCTAATTTTGAAGAAGAAAAAAACAGGATTACAACCTATTACAGAAATCACGGAGCTTACTTTTTTCAGCCTACTTATGTAACTTTTGACATTGATACAATTGGCAAAAAAAACAAAGCCGATGTAACTTTAATCATCAATAACAATAACATCCAGGAAAGAGATTCGAGCAGAACTGAACCTTTTAAATTATACAAAATCAGCGATGTAAATATCTATACTGATTATTCTCCTGCTAATTCAAAAAGCAAGATCAATGACAGTACGACTTATAATAACTTTAATTTGTACAGTTATAAAAAGCTGAAATACAAACCCCGCGCCATTACAGATGCTATTTTTATCACGAAAGGAAGTACGTTTTCTGATACCAGAACCACGCTTTCTTCCAGATATTTGAATAACCTTAAAATATTCAATTATCCATCGATACAATACGAGGTAGATAAACGAGATTCTACAGCGCAGTCTTTGATTGCAAAGGTATATTTAACGCCAAGAAAAAAATACAGTTTTGGTGCTACATTAGATGTTACGCACTCTAACATTCAGGATTTTGGTATTGGAGCCAGTATTTCAGAAACAATTCGAAATGTCTTTAACAGGGCCGAAACATTAGAAATTTCGGCACGTGCCAATATTGGTTCATCAAAAGATATGGCGAACCCAAATGATAATTTTTTCAATGTTTCGGAATATGGATTGGATTTAAAACTGAATTTTCCAAGAATCCTGATGCCTTTTGGAACAGAAAAAATTATTCCGAAAAGAATGATTCCTTCTACTTCCATCGCTGCCGGTTTTTCTAAGCAGCAGAATATTGGTTTAGATAAGGAAAATTTTACCGGAGGTATCTCTTATAATTGGACTCCAAAAAGACGTAATACCGTAAAATTTGATTTATTAAACGCACAATATGTTCGAAATCTAAATCCGAATAACTATTTCAATGTCTACAAATCTTCTTATAATGAGTTAAACGGTATTGCGCAAAACTATAATACCACAACAACAAATCTTGACGATAACGGAAACTTGATAATTCCGGAAGGAACTACAAATTTCACGAATCAAGTACTAACCAATCAAACAGCTTTAACACCTGATAATCCACAATATAAAGATGTGGAAAGTATTGAAGAAAGAAGAATTCGTTTGACTGAAAATGACTTTATTTTATCTACAAGCTATACTTTTACCAAAACCACTAAAACCGATTTAGCAGATAATACTTTTTATCAGTTTAAAACCAAAATAGAATCTGCGGGAACATTATTGTCTGCAGTTTCAAGCATTGGAAATTTAACCAAAAATGCAAACGGCAATTATGAGATTTTCAACTTAGAATATGCTGAATACATTAAAGGCGAGTTCGATTATATTAAACACTGGGATTTTGGAAAAGAGAAAGTATTAGCAGTAAGAAGCTTTTTTGGAATCGCAATTCCATTTGGAAACTCAAATTACATTCCGTTTTCACGAAGTTATTATTCTGGAGGCTCTAACGACAACAGAGCATGGCAGCCGTACTCACTTGGTCCTGGAAGCACAAATGCTTTAAACGATTTTAACGAGGCAAATATGAAGATTGCCCTTAGTGCAGAATATCGCTTTAAAATCTTTGGAGATGTCAAGGGAGCACTCTTTGCAGACGCCGGAAATATCTGGAATGTGCTCGATAATGTGATTGATGACAAGGCAAGATTTAACAGCTTAAACGATTTAGATGAAATTGCTTTGGGCTCAGGATTTGGTTTACGATACGATTTAAGCTTTTTTGTTATTCGTTTAGATTTAGGCTTTAAGACCTATAATCCGGCGCATGACAAGGGAGACAGATGGTTTAAAGAATACAATTTTGGTCACTCGGTTTTAAATTTTGGAATAAATTATCCGTTCTAATGCTAATTAATTCTTATTTTTGCAACCTAAAAACTAAAAACAACTATAAAAAAAATTACAATGGCACACAACATTAAACCAGGAGTAGCTACAGGAGATCAAGTTCAAGAGATCTTTAATTATGCGAAAGAGAAGGGTTTTGCTCTTCCAGCAGTAAACGTTACTGGATCTAGCACAATTAACGGAGTTCTTGAAACTGCAGCAAAACTAAACGCGCCAGTTATTATTCAATTTTCTAACGGAGGAGCACAATTCAACGCTGGAAAAGGATTATCTAATGCAGGTGAAAAAGCAGCAATCGCAGGAGGAATCGCGGGAGCAAAACATATTCACACATTAGCAGAGGCTTACGGTGCAACTGTAATTCTACACACTGACCACTGCGCAAAAAAATTATTGCCTTGGATTGATGGTTTATTAGATGCTTCTGAAAAACATTTTGCAGAAACAGGAAAACCATTATTTAGTTCTCACATGATCGATTTGTCTGAGGAGCCAATCGAAGAGAACATCGAAATCTGCAAAGAATATTTAGCTAGAATGAGTAAAATGGGAATGACATTAGAAATCGAACTTGGTATTACAGGTGGTGAAGAAGATGGCGTTGACAACTCAGACGTAGACAGCTCAAAATTATATACTCAGCCAGAAGAAGTAGCTTATGCTTACGAAGAATTATCTAAAGTAAGTCCTAAATTTACAATTGCTGCTGCTTTTGGAAACGTTCACGGTGTTTACAAACCAGGAAACGTAAAATTAACTCCAAAAATCTTAAAAAATTCTCAGGATTTCGTACAAAACAAATTCAACACTGGCCACAACCCAGTTGATTTCGTTTTCCACGGAGGTTCAGGTTCTACACTTGAAGAAATCAGAGAAGGAATCAGCTACGGAGTTATCAAAATGAACATCGATACTGATTTACAGTTTGCATACACTGAAGGAATCCGTGATTATATGGTTAAAAATCTTGACTATTTAAAATCTCAAATTGGAAACCCAGAAGGTCCGGATGCTCCAAACAAAAAATATTACGATCCAAGAAGATGGGTTCGTGAAAGCGAAGTAACATTCAACGCAAGACTTGAACAAGCTTTTGCTGATTTAAATAACGTAAACACACTTTAAATTTTAGATTTTTGAATTTAGATTTCAGATTTCTAAAGAAGCCTGAAATTTAAATTTTGAATTCAGATTGAAAAATCTAAAATTTAAAATCTACATTCTAAAATTAAAAAAATGGCTTGGTTTAAAAGACAAGAAAAAGGGATTACGACCGCGACAGAAGATAAGATGGACGTTCCGAAAGGATTGTGGTACAAATCTCCTACTGGAAAAATTATTGACGCAGACGAATTAGCGAGAAACTTATTCGTAAGCCCTGAAGATGATTTTCACGTTCGAATTGGAAGCGCAACCTATTTTGAAATTTTATTCGACAACAACGTATTTGTTGAGTTAGATAAAAACATGACATCAAAAGATCCTCTGCATTTTGTGGATACAAAAAAATATGCAGAAAGATTAAAAGATGTAATGGAAAAAACTCATCTTAAAGACGCTGTACGTACGGGAGTAGGAAAATCTAAAGGAAGGGAACTTGTAATTTGCTGTATGGATTTCGCCTTTATTGGTGGATCTATGGGAGCAGTTGTAGGTGAAAAAATTGCAAGAGGAATTGATCACGCGATCAAAAACAAACTTCCTTTTGTTATGATTTCAAAATCTGGCGGGGCTCGTATGATGGAAGCTGCTTATTCATTAATGCAATTAGCAAAAACATCTGTAAAACTGGCTCAATTAGCAGAAGCTAAATTACCTTATATTTCTCTTTGTACAGACCCTACAACGGGTGGAACAACTGCATCTTACGCCATGTTAGGAGACATCAACATCTCTGAGCCGGGCGCTTTGATTGGTTTTGCTGGTCCTCGTGTTGTACGTGACACTACAGGAAAAGATTTGCCAGAAGGTTTCCAAACTGCTGAGTTCTTATTAGAGCACGGTTTCTTAGACTTTATCACGCCTAGAAAAGAATTGAAAGATAAGATTAACTTATATATCGATTTGATTCAGAATAATGATATTAGATAGTTTTAAACTTTCTAAATTAAATACAAAATCCCATTCGCTTCGGCTGATGGGATTTTTTTATTTTTAAACCATAAGTCTTATAAGTACATTTTAATTCTCTTGCAAGGTTTTAAAACCTTGTAGACCTCAAATTTAAAACTACACATATTATCGATTAAAACCTTAAATAACATCTGTATGGTTTTGAAAACTTCAAAATTTTCATATAAAAAAGAAGGAAAAATCTTATATAAAAATATATTTGTTTATCTTTGCTCCTTAACTATGTTAGTTTAATATTTAACTATAAATAATTAAATTAATTACTGAACATTTATATAAAATGAAAACTGAATATTTTAATGCAGTTAATGAATTAAAAAACTGGATTCTCAACAATAAGGTAATAATTGAAGATACATCTTACAGAAATGAGAAAGCTGATATCAAAACTTTCAAAATTCAAAATATTTCAACCGAAGAACTACAAGATATAAAAAGTTTAACAAATAACAATTTAGAAGATTCATATTATTACTTCTTACAAGAAATAGGAACCGGCCAGTTCTTTATTGGTGAATATTTTGCTAAATTCGAACTTTATAATCTGGAACAATTGAAAAATTACAATGCGCTAGTACAACAAGAAATCGAAGGAGAAGATGAGGCGTCAGAAGACAATTATTTCATGATTGGCAGTCATTTATCGATGGGTGATTGGATTGGTTTTTGCACAACAAAACAAGACACTAATAATTTTGATGTCTATTGTCATGAATACCCTATCTGCGAATATGCAGAAACTTCTAATGAACTCAAATCTTGGAGGAGCTTTGAAGATTGGATTATAAAGGTTGTAAAGACAAAAGGAGAAGAATCTTTATAAATATGCTTGCCTCATATCTCTGAACTTCGAATCTACATAAAAAATTGAAAAGTCTGTTCAAATAAAGACAAAGCAGGGAAAAACTTTATGGCACTTTAAAATATTTTTCATTTACAAAAAACTCAGAACCTTATTATCCAAGCCCCTTTTAATCTTCCAAAAAAACTACATCCCTGTTCTAATTGCTTCTACAGGATCAAGATTTGCTGCAGAAATAGCCGGCAGAATACCCGAAATCAATCCAATAAGCGCCGCTAAAGTTGTTCCCAAAATTATATTTCCAAAGCTCAATACAAATTCAAAATCCAGTGCTTTGGTTAAAATAACTGCAATTCCCCAAACCATCAATAAACCAATAATTCCGCCAATTACAGAGAGAATTATAGCTTCAAATAAAAACTGAAATAATATAAATCTGTTTTTGGCTCCCAATGATTTTTGAATACCAATTAAATTGGTTCTTTCTTTAACCGATACAAACATAATATTGGCAATTCCGAAACCGCCGACCAAAAGAGAAAATCCGCTGATAATCCACCCTACTACATTCATCTGGCCTAAAATTCCGTCGATAAAATCAGTAAAACCAGAAAGCACATTTATGAAAAAGTTATCCATTTCTCCTGCTTTCATTCCGCGAATTGCTCTTAATTTTTGGGAAACTTCAGCTTTATAAGCTTCCATATCAACACCTTTAGTAGGTTTTAAAATAATCATTGGAGTCATTGCATCGCTGTCGCCATACATTCGGCGTAAAAAATTAGCCGGCAGATAAACTGATGTATCATTACTGTCTCCAAAAAAACCCGCACCTTGTTTGGCAATTACACCAATTACAGTAAAACGCTGGCCATACAATCGGATATTTTTACCAATTGGATCAATATCCCCAAAAAGTCCCTGAGCAATTTCGTATCCCAAAACAATTACAGCAGTTCCTGAGTTCGATTCAGATTCATTATAAAATCGTCCTTTTTCAAAACTTAAACCATCAATATCCCCCATTTCAAATGAAGATGGATTAATCCTTACATCGGCTACAGTTTTAGAATCATATTTTAAAGTTTCTTTATTAACCCAAAGCTGATACCCAACCTGATCTGTATTATTAAGAGAATTTTTTAAGTTAACATATTCATCATATTTCACATTTGGAAACTGTTCTCTCTTCCATTGTGGAATTTCTGAAGGCCCAAAACTGAATTTCATTAAATAAATCGTATTTTTATCTAAACTGCTCAAATCTTTAGAGATTTTTTTGTCTAAAGAATCAACTGCAGCCAAGACGGCAATTATTGAAAAAATACCAATTGTAACACCCAATAACGACAACAAAGTACGAAGTTTATTATTTCGTAAAGCGTTTATGGCAAAGCTTAGACTTTCTTTTAATAATCTTAGATAAAGAAGCATATAGTAGTATTTTTCAATAAAGTAAAATTCAATAATTTAAAAACAAAAACCTAATAAAAGTTAACTTACTCATCAGTAGATTTTTTTACGAGATTGTTACACTAAATCTTTTAAAATAATATATAAAAAAACTACTTTTGCAGTCTGAAAATCATAACTACACAATGAGCACAACTAAAAAAATACAATCAGCGTTAATATCTGTTTTTTCGAAAGATGGATTAGAGCCAATCGTTAGAAAATTACACGAACAAAACGTAACACTTTATTCAACTGGAGGAACTCAGGATTTTATTAAAAACCTTGGAATTCCGGTAGTTCCTGTTGAAGATATTACTTCATTTCCTGAAATTCTTGGCGGACGAGTAAAAACTTTACACCCGAAAATTTTTGGCGGAATTTTAAATCGTCAGGACAATGAAAGTGATGTGCAGCAAATGAAAGAATTTGACATTCCTCAAATTGATTTAGTAATTGTTGATTTGTATCCTTTTGAAAAAACAGTTGCTTCTGGTGCAAGCGAACAAGATATTATTGAAAAAATTGATATTGGCGGAATTTCATTAATTCGTGCTGGTGCAAAAAATTTCAAAGACACTGTAATTGTAGCTTCGGTTAACGAATACAGCTTACTTTTAGACATCATTACAGAACAAAACGGAAGCACAACTCTTGAAAACAGAAGATTATTTGCTTCAAAAGCTTTCCATGTTTCATCTCACTATGATGGAGCAATTTTTAACTACTTCAATACAGACGAAACAATCTACAAAGAAAGTATTGCAGATGGTCAAGTTTTAAGATATGGCGAAAACCCACACCAAAAAGGATTTTTCTTTGGAGATTTTGATGCTATGTTCAAAAAAGTTCACGGAAAAGAGTTATCTTACAACAACTTATTAGATGTTGATGCTGCAGTTAACTTAATTGCTGAGTTTAAAACTGACGGACCAACATTTGCTATCTTAAAACATAACAATGCTTGTGGTTTAGCTTCAAGAAAAACAATCAGCGAAGCTTATTTAGCAGCTTTGGCATGCGATCCAACATCTGCTTTTGGAGGTGTATTGATTGCAAACACTAAAATTGATGTAGAAACAGCTCAGGAAATCAACAAGTTATTCTGCGAAGTAGTAATCGCTCCAGCTTATGACGATGAAGCAATTACAATTTTACAAGAGAAGAAAAACAGAATTATTTTAGTTCAAAATGAAGTTGAATTACCATCTCGCCAAGTAAGAACTTGTCTTAATGGTTTGTTAATTCAGGACAGAAATAATATTACGGATAATAAAGAGCACTTAAAAACCGTTACAGTTACAGAACCTACTGCTCAGGAGATCGAAGATTTAATCTTTGCTTCGAAAATTTGCAAAAACACAAAATCAAATACCATAGTATTTGCAAAGAATGGGACATTAATTTCATCAGGTACAGGTCAGACTTCAAGAGTTGACGCCTTAATTCAGGCTGTCGACAAAGCAAAAGCTTTTGGATTTGATTTAAATGGTGCTTCAATGGCAAGTGATGCCTTTTTCCCATTTCCTGACTGTGTTGAATTAGCTAAAAAAGCAGGAATAACTGCTGTAATTCAGCCTGGAGGTTCGATAAAAGATGAATTAAGCATAAATTATTGCAATGAAAATAATCTTGCAATGGTATTTACAGGAACACGTCATTTTAAACATTAATTTGTTTAACTTTGTTCGATAAATTATTTTATAACATTTTAAACCCCTAAAAAACTTATGGGATTTTTTGATTTCATGACCGAGGATATTGCGATAGACCTTGGAACCGCAAACACTTTAATCATTCATAATGATAAAGTTGTTATTGATAGTCCATCTATCGTAGCACGTGATAGAGTATCAGGCAAAATCATTGCTGTTGGTAAGGAAGCCAACATGATGCAAGGTAAAACGCATGAAAACATCAAGACCATAAGGCCTTTGAAAGATGGTGTAATTGCAGATTTTGATGCTTCGGAAAAAATGATCAATATGTTCATTAAAAGTATTCCGGCATTGAAAAAAAGAATGTTTACTCCTGCACTGCGCATGGTAGTTTGTATTCCTTCTGGTATTACTGAGGTGGAGATGAGGGCGGTTAAAGAATCTTGTGAAAGAGTAAACGGAAAAGAAGTTTATTTGATTCACGAGCCAATGGCAGCAGCAATTGGTATTGGTATCGACATTATGCAGCCAAAAGGAAACATGATTGTTGATATTGGAGGTGGTACAACAGAAATTGCTGTTATCGCTTTAGGCGGAATTGTATGTGACAAATCTGTAAAAATTGCGGGTGACGTTTTCACAAATGATATCGTTTATTATATGCGTACACAACACAACCTTTTTGTGGGAGAAAGTACTGCTGAAAAAATTAAAATTCAAATTGGAGCGGCTATCGAAGATTTAGACGGACCGCCGGAAGATATGTCAGTTCAAGGTAGAGATTTGCTTACAGGTAAACCAAAACAAGTAGATGTTTCTTACCGTGAGATTGCAAAAGCTTTAGACAAATCTATCCAGCGTATCGAAGATGCTGTAATGGAAACATTATCGCAGACTCCGCCTGAATTAGCTGCAGATATTTACAACACTGGTATTTATTTAGCTGGTGGTGGATCTATGTTAAGAGGTCTTGACAAACGTATTTCACAAAAAACAGATTTACCTGTTTACATTGCCGAAGATCCTTTAAGAGCAGTTGTACGTGGTACAGGAATGGCCCTTAAAAACATTGCAAAATTTAAAAGTATCTTAATCAAATAAGATCAAAAAATAACAACCAATATACTTTTATTAGAGTCAAATTTTTAATATTTGACTCTAATAATTCTGAAACCTTAAAGCATATCCTGAAACAAAATAACCAGACAAGAAATGCAGCAAATTTTTAATTTCATTATAAGAAACAGTAATCGGTTACTGTTTTTGCTGCTTTTAGGTATTTCGTTGACTCTTACAATTCAATCGCATTCCTATCACAGAAGCAGAGTAATCAGTTCGGCTAATTTTTTAAGCGGAGGTGTTTATGAGAGAATCAATCGTGTAAACGAATATTTGAATTTAAGAGCTGAAAATGACGAGCTTGTACTTGAAAACGCAAGGTTAAAAAGTCTTTTATTTAATAAAGAAGACACCACAAAGGCACCTTTTCCAGACAGCATTAGAGGAGTTAAACCTGCCGATATCATAGTTTCAAAAGTAATTCACAACTCTTACAATACACACGAAAACTTTATCACACTTAACTCAGGAAAAAAGGAAGGAGTTAAACAAGATATGGGAGTTATAAATAGTTTAGGTATTATTGGAGTTGTAGATAATACTTCGGCAAATTACTCAACTGTGGTAAGTATTTTGAATATGAAATCACAGATCAATGCTAAAATAAAAAAATCAAATCACTTTGGTTCTTTAACCTGGGATGGAAAAAGCACAGGATTTGTTCAATTAGAAGATGTTCCTAGATTAGCTTCAATTAGAAAAGGCGACACTATTGTTACCGGAGGACAATCTGTAATTTTCCCTGAAGGAATAAACATTGGAACTGTAGATAAAATTTACATTAAAAAGAACACAAGTTACTATGTCATAAACGTTAAGTTATTTAATGATATGACCAACTTAGGACACGTATATATTATTAAAAGTAAGGACAGAGAAGAACTTATTAATTTAGAAAAGAAAAGCAAAGAAAAAGATGAGTAGTGCTTTGTTGGTAAATATTTTTCGATTCATTATGCTGCTGGCAATTCAGGTTGTTATTTTTAACAACATGAATTTTTTAGGCTACATAAGTCCTTTCCCATATATCTTATATATTATTTTATATCCGGTAAACAGCAATCGAGCTGGACTCATTGTTTCGAGTTTTCTATTAGGATTAGTTATGGATATGTTTTGCAACTCAGGCGGAATTCACGCAACAGCCTGCGTTATATTAGCATATTACAGACCTTATTTCTTTAAATTTTCATTTGGATTAAGTTATGAATATCAAACTATCAAACTAAATGAATCTTTAACTCCTGAGCGGTTCTCATTTATATTAGTATCTGTCCTGCTGCATCACATCGTACTTTTTACGCTGGAAGCTTTTCAGTTTAAGTTCATAATAGATATTTTACTAAGAACTCTGTTTAGCACCATTTTTACAATAATCACTTCAATTATAATAATTTACATTATTAAGCCCAATAAACGATGAGAAAAGTTCTGCTGCCCTCTTTAATTATTATTGCAGCATCTTTGCTAGTGATTCGGATCTTTTATCTGCAGATTATTGACGATTCATTCAAATTGAAATCAGAAAATAATGCAATTAAAAAAGTCTATGACTATCCTGAACGTGGTTATATTTATGACCGAAATGGTAAATTATTAGTTGCCAATCAGGCTTCTTATGATATCATGGTTATTCCAAGAGAAATTGGAAAAGATATAAACATTGAAGAATTTTGCGCATTGTTAAATATCACTCGTGAAGAATATGACAAAAGAATTGCAAAGGCAAAAGTTTACAGCCCAAGACTCCCATCTGTTTTCTTATCGCAGTTAAACAAAAATGAATTTGCTGCTTTTCAGGAAAAAATCAGAAAGTATGAAGGTTTCTATTTCCAAAAACGTTCTCTTCGCGATTACGAGGTAGATTATGGCGCTAATATTTTTGGCTTTATTACTCAGGTAAACGAAAACTTAATTAAAAAAAATCCATATTATAACAGTGGAGATTTAATTGGGCAGCAAGGTGTAGAGCAAAGCTATGAAGAAATTTTACGCGGTGTAAAAGGTGTAAAATACATTCAAAAAGACAAATACAACCGAGAAATAGGTCCATATAAAGAAGGAAAATATGATACGATCGCCGTTGCCGGAGAAGATATCAACCTAACCATTGATGCCGAACTTCAAAAATATGGCGAGGAATTAATGATTAATAAACGAGGTGGAATTGTTGCTATCGAACCTAAAACGGGTGAAATTTTAGCATTAGTAACCGCTCCTTCTTATGATCCGGGTATTTTGGTTGGAAGACAAAAATCTAAAAACTACACGCTTTTATATCACGATTCGATTGCAAAACCTTTATACGACAGAGGACTTTTAGCTGAGTATCCTCCAGGTTCTCCATTTAAAATTTTGACTGGTCTTGTTGCTCTTCAAGAAGGAGTTATTAATGAACAGACTACTTTTATGTGTCACCACGGATTTAGTTATGGAGGCGGTCGTTTCATGAAATGCCACGGTTTTGGACCTCATCAATTGCATAACGGAATTTACAATTCTTGTAACACTTATTTCGGACAGGCATACATGCTGACTATCAATAAGTATAAAGATCCGGGACAAGCTGTAGATGTTTGGAGCAGCCACGTAAAAAGTTTCGGTTTAGGCCAATTTATGGGATATGATTTACCAATCGGTAGAAGAGGAAATATTCCAACATCAAAAACATACAAAAAAATCTATCCTAACGGAGGATGGAGAAGTTCAACCATTGTATCGAATGCAATTGGTCAGGGAGAGGTTTTAATGACCCCTATTCAATTAGCCAACATGATGGCAACAGTAGCTAATCAGGGTTATTACTATACACCTCACATCATTAAGAAAATTGAGGGCGAAAAAATTGATGAAAAATTCACTACAAAACACGTGACTACAATTGATCAAAAGTATTTCCCTCCGGTTATCAGCGGTTTATTTGATGTTTATAACAAAGGTACTGCTTACGCTCTTAGAGTAGAGGGAATTGATATTTGCGGAAAAACAGGAACTGCCGAAAATTATGCTAAAATAAATGGTAAAAGAGAAAAACTTAAAGACCACTCTATATTTGTTGCGTTCGCACCAAAAGACAATCCAAAAATTGCTATTGCGGTTATGATTGAAAATGGAGGTTTTGGAGCAACAGTTGCAGGCCCGATAGCCAGTTTAATGATCGAAAAATACTTGCGACACAAAATTACCAGAACAGATCTGGAAGTAAGAGTATTAAATAAAAGTTTAGTTTCTGAATATGCTAAGTTAGGCGGAATAAGCGAAGCTCTTAAAATTGAGTCTGTACCAAAAGATTCTGTTTTACAGGCAAAAATCATAAAACCAAAAGCACCCGTTACAACGGCACCAGCAACTGAAGTAAAAAAAACAGCGGTAGACACCACTAAGAAAAACTAACAAAGATTATTTCAAATGAAAAATCAAAGTGTAAAAAATAATATTGACTGGATAAGTGTCTTTATCTACATTTCGCTGGTAGTATTAGGGTGGCTGAATATTTACTCATCATCATTATTATCAACTGATGGAACCTATCAAAAACAATTAATTTTTATTGGATGTACAATTCCATTAATTTTTGTTGTGCTTTTTGTTGATGGAAAATTTTATGAAAAATATGCCAGTATAATTTTTGGTGTTGCTCTTTTATCTTTGGCCGGTTTGTTTTTATTTGGTAAAACAATTGCAGGTCAGCGATGCTGGTACGCAATTGGAAGTTTTACACTTCAGCCTTCTGAGTTTGCAAAAGCTGCTACTTCATTGGCGTTAGCCAAATATTTAAGTGATACACAAATTAACCTAAAAGAAACCAACAGGCAAATACAAGCACTAGCAATTGTCTTTCTGCCTGTAATGCTTATTTTACCGCAGCCCGATCCTGGAAGTGCTTTAATTTATAGTGTTTTCATTTTGGTTTTATTTAGAGAAGGACTGCCGTCATGGTATGTGTGGACTGGTTTTATTACTATTTTATTATTTGTATTAACCCTGATATTAGAACCTTATGTAGTAATCTTAATAGCACTTGGTGTATTAATTATTATACATTTTAAAGGCAGGGCTGTTGACAGAAATATTCTTTTAAGTGCCATTTTACTAGCACTTATTTCGGGATTTGTTCTTTCTGTAGATTATGTTTTTGACAACGTTTTTAAACAACACCACAGAGACCGTTTTAATATCCTTCTTGGAAAAACGGTTGATATGAAAGGTATTGGATACAATACGAATCAATCTGAAATTGCTATTGGATCTGGAGGATGGATTGGGAAAGGATTTTTAGAAGGAACACAAACCAAAGGAGGTTTCGTTCCTGAACAACATACCGATTATATCTTTACTACTGTTGGAGAAGAATGGGGATTTGCCGGTTCATTGGTTGTTATTTTACTTTTTACAGGTTTATTTTTAAGAGTAATTTATTTAGCTGAAAGGCAAAAAACCAAATTCAGCCGGGTTTACGGTTACTGTGTTGCCGGAATTTTATTTATACACTTCTTTGTAAATATTGCCATGGTAATTGGAATTTTCCCAACAATTGGAGTGCCTCTGCCCTTCTTTTCTTATGGAGGTTCCGGACTTTGGGGATTCACTATTTTGCTGTTTATCTTCTTAAAAATGGATGCTAATAAAGTAAATGAATGGTAAGGGACTTTAAATTCCTAATACAACTATATAAATAATTTTAAAAAAGCTTCAATTCAGATTTTTAAAAAACTGAATTGAAGCTTTTCTCTTTTTATTATTCTGCATTTCAAACTCAATGTATTTCATAAATATTGCCGGCAGTTGAAACCGTCGAGACATCTATTAAATCAAAATTCAAAAGACAACAATAGACATAAAAAAAGTCCGAAGTTTAGAACTTCGGACTTTTTAGCCTTGTATAGTAAATTATATTTTTTCAACTGGTTTCTTCTTTAAAAGTTTTAGAAGAACCGGGAAAGTTGATATAATAACAATTATAATAATGATATATTCTATGTGGTGTTTTAGATCAATTCCTTGTTTTAAGAACACTCCGTATAAATAATGTCCGGCAAAAATTAAGATAAATGACCACAAGAAAGAACTCAGGATATTGAAAAACATAAATTTCTTTTTGTCCATTGAAACAATCCCTGCAATAATTGGAGCGAAAGTTCTAAAGATTGGAAGGAAACGCGCGTATATAATTGCTTTTCCGCCATATTTTTCAAAGAAATCTTTTGACTGTAAAAGATATTTTTTCTTAAACCAGAATGTATCTTCTTTTTTAAATAAATAATAACCGCTTTTTGCTCCAAACCAGTAGCCTGTCATATTTCCTAAAACTCCCATAATAGCAACAGCAGTCGAAAGCAAAAACACATTTATAAAATCACCTGGGATATAAACTACATTTTGAATTAAATCGCGGCTGTAAATACCAGCTAAGAAAAGCAAACTATCTCCTGGTAGAAAAAAACCTGCAAAAAGTCCTGTTTCTGCAAAAACAATAAACAGAACAATAAACAGCCCAATTTCAAAACCTCCGATACTTAAAGTTATGTAAAATTCAGGGTTTATTAACTGGGTCCAATCAAACTTAGTCATAAATGTATTTGGTTTATTTATAAGTTCGTGAAATTAACAATAATTTGCTTTAACCACAATTAAAAGCCATATTTTAAAGATAAATTAACTATTAAAAAAGCCCGAGTTCGTAACTCGGGCTTAAAAAATTATTTTTCTCTTTCGTACTTACAGCAAGAATGCAAATTTTCATAATCGGCATCTGTTGCTTTAGCATCTTTAGTATCATGCCCTGCCTTTGCAATTGCCAGATTTAAATCTTTTGGCGAAGATTTCTCTTCATTTAAAATTACAGCCAATTGATGTGAGCTGATATCCCAAGATGCTGTTTTTACACCCGGAACACCATATGCAGCTTTCTCTATACGCTTTTTACATTGTTCACAGTTACCGTTTACTTCAGTAGTATATTTTAAATTTTTATTCTTTTTGGTTTGAGCCTGAGCCGAAAATCCTAAAAAAGTAATCATCGCGATTAAAATCAAATTTTTCATTTGTCTATTATTTAGTGTTATAAATTTATTATTGATATTGATATTGTTATTGATATTGTTATTGATATTGTTATTGATATTGATCCGTTATTTTATCTTAAATCGTAATCCCGCATAATACATCTGCCCAAAAATTGGCGCATATGCTACAGAGGCATCAAAATTTGGCCCAAAAGGATCATTTGCCCCAAGTATTGCTTTTTGCTGTTTATAATTTCCAATGTTTTCTCCGCCTGCATATACTTCAAAAACAGGTGAAAAAACTCTTGTAACCTGTGCATTCATAACAGCATAAGAAGGTGAAAAATCAGGGAACTGATCTTCTGCCGGATTCGAAGCTGTATAAGGCAATTGCTGTTTTCCCGACCAGTTAAAAGTATAATCAAACTTCCATTGTTTATCGTTTTTTAAAGTCGTTTCATATTCTAAATTTCCAAGAAAACGATGTTTTGCCTGAAGCGGACGCTGAAAAGTTCCTCTTAAATAATCAGTCTGGATGTCGTAATATTTATAAGCTGTTCTTAAATTTAAATTATGAATAAGTTCATAATTAAACTCAACCTGAAGACTGTTTGCGAAAGAACTTCCTTTTAAATTATAAAACAAAACATCCTGCGGACTCTGCATTATATCAACAATGGCCTGATTTTGAAAATCGGTTCTGTATAGATCAAATCCTGCTTCGGCATTTTTATTGAAAATTTTAAATTTCTGCGAAAAACTGATTCCGTAATTCCATGCAATTTCAGGATTTAAGCCGTAGATTTTTCCATTCTTATCCAAAATTGAGAACGTTCTAGAACTTGCAAAAAGCTGTTGGTTTTCTGCAAAAATATTAGCCGAACGTTTTCCTCTTCCGGCAGAAAAACGAAGTACTCCATTTTTCCATGGATTGTACCGCACATGTAAACGCGGTGTCGCAAAAAAGCCTAATCGGTTATGGTTATCGACTCTTCCGCCTAAAATAATACTGAAATTATCTGTATTGTCATAAGTATATTCAAAAAACGCACCAACCGAATTATCGATTCGGCTGTAATCATTAGCATTCACAAATTCCTGATATTGATCGTATGAAAAGTTCAAACCCGTTGTGAACTTATGCATTGTATTATTGATAATCGAATTGAAAATTAAATTAGAATAAAAACTATTCTGTTTAATATCATATAAATTCAGACCAAAATACGAATCTTGTTTATGACTGTTAAAAGCGTTTTGAAAGCCAATACTTTGATAAGGCATATCTTTAAAAACGTAACCAATTTTTGTTGAAACATCAAAACGCTCTGTATTAATTTCAGATCCCCAATGATTTGTTGTACCACGGTCACGGTCTTTATCAAAATCAACTTCTCCGGTTTGTTTTTTATCATTCATATATCTGAAATTGATAAAACTTACCAAACCACTTTCGGGATCATAATATTGATAACGGTTTAAAACGTTTATTTGTTTTCCCAGCGGATTATCCAAAAATCCATCATGGTTCATGTCATTTTTTGCCACACGCGCATTTCCATGTACAAACAAACTTGTTGCCCATTTATCAGACAGTTTTTTATTGAAATGGGTATTCAGCTCAAATCTGGAATCGGTAGAACTATAGGCATTTAGAAAAAATGGAATATCACTTAATGGTTTTAAAAGCTCGGTATTTATTTGTCCCGAAATACTTTCGTAGCCATTAATAACACTTCCGGCACCTTTTGTAATCTGTACACTTTCGATCCAGGTTCCAGGCGTAAAAGACAAACCATAAGCCTGAGATGCGCCACGAACCGAAGGAATATTTTCCTCGGTAATCATTAAATACGGACTTGTCAGCCCAAGCATTTTAATTTGCTTTGTTCCTGTTAAAGCATCAGAAAAATTAACATCAATTGATGGATTTGTTTCGAAGCTTTCTGCCAGATTACAACAAGCGGCTTTTAAAAGTTCTTTACTGGTAATTAGAGATGTATTTGAAGTAAGCGTATAAGATTTTTTAATTCCTTTTTGCTTTTTTGTGATTTTTACTTCCTCTAAATCTTCCTGAGAAAACACAGAAATCGAAAGCAAAAACACCACAAAAAGCATGATATTTTTTTGCATAAAAAAAGATTTTAATAGTATTTAGAAATGACATTTAAAGTTTCGAAACTTAGAAACTTTAAACAATAAATTGCAAGCCATACAAAGACAGCTTGATTCTAAATATTAAAATCAGGAATAAAAAATGTATTGATTGTATAATTTGAACAGCGGGGGCGCATTCGCATCAGAATAATACGAAATGATTTGATTGTTTTTGAAATTTGGAACAGACAAAAACGCAATTGGCTTGTATTCCTGAATTACAGCAGGAAAGGCTAATTGAAAAAAGAAAATCTTAAAAGTTGCATCATCTGATTTTTTTTCAAGGTGAACAACTTTGTCTTTACAACAAGATGATTTTCCTTCTTTATCGCCGCAGCATTTTTTTTCAGGAGATGCCGAGGCAGAAGTATTTAAAGAAACCGAGGCTATTTTTCCGCCGCAATAATGTACATCAAAAGCAAATCCTGTGTTGGAAACCAACAGGAGGAAAGCTAAAAATAGAAATGTACATTTCTTTATACTCATACGGCAAAAATACCTAAAATGGTTTGAATAAAAATCTAATAAAATGTTATTTTTTTAAATTTTGAAATTGATAATAAAATGCAGGAATAAATAAAAGCACAAATATAGGCTGGATTATAAAACGTCGGACATAAAAAAGAAGCCAGCTGTTTTCTGGAAAATATCTTAGAATTATAAAAAACATTATAAAAAGTATTAATCCAAAAAAGAGGTATAAAAAAGCACTGAAATTTAGAATTCCTTTGTCCTTAAAAAGTGTGTAAATTAAAACAAGTGACAGGATTGTGTTAAGCGCAAAACGAAACAGCAGATTATAAAAGAGCTTAAACAAATCAACATCCGGCAATGGCAGACCTTTGAAAGTAGATTCAAAATACACCAAAAAGGGATCATAAAACAATGATTTTTCAAAAGCTCTAATTAAGCCAAAACAGAAGATAATAATTATGGAGATAAAAATTTTCTTCTTTTGCTCTACTATTCTATTTAGCATATTTTGAAAATTTATTAACCCATAAAACCCATAAAATAAATACAGACCCGTAAATAATCAGCGGAAATAAAACCCCGTGTAAAAGATGTGATTTTTCAGGATAATGAAACAACAAAACAGTTAACAATGCTATACGAGCTACATTTAAAATGTATATAAACACTATTCCGAACAAAATATAAAGCAGCGTAACTTTTAACTTACCCGAAAAAGCGAGTACAAATGAAATAAATAAAATAATAACGCTTACGGCATTACAGCCTTCAACTATACGAACGCCATATTTATTATTAAACCAAACTTCTAACCACGGAGAAGCAAAACCCTGCTGAATTTTAATATCATAATTGAACATCAAAAGCAGCTGCTCTACATTATGACCAACCCAATTAGTTACCGCATCTACTTCATCTGGCCTAAGGCTGTTTAAATAAAATTTATATACAACCGTAAGGATTATATAAGCAGCAAAAAAAGTACCTATAAAAATTAAAAACGGCTTGAATTGAACTAGATATTTTCTCAACAGATTTTTTTTTCAAATTTATGTATTTTTTGAGTTTAGCTTTAAATACTTTTGTATAAAATTTTCAAATCATGACATTTCAAGAATTACAACCAAAAATAAGCGCTATAATATCTGACAATAATAAAGTTAGAGACGAAAAACTATTAGCTGTCTGCCAGCTTTTAAATGAAAATGTAGAATATTACAACTGGGTAGGATTTTATTTTGCCAACCTCGAAAACAAAACACTTCATTTAGGCCCTTATGTGGGTGCCGAAACTGATCATACTGTTATTCCATTCGGAAAAGGAATCTGTGGTCAGGTTGCAGAAAGCAATGCAAATTTTGTAGTGCCAGACGTAAAAGCTCAAGACAATTATATTGCATGCAGTTTAACCGTTAAATCTGAAATCGTTGTTCCTTTGTTTGTAAATGGAGTAAACATTGGGCAAATTGATATTGACAGCCATGTTATCGACCCTTTTACAGAAGCCGACGAAAGATTTTTAGAATTTGTGAATCAAGAAGTTGCTAAATTATTCTAGAAGAACTATTTTTAAGATAAAAAAATAGAACTGAATGAAAAGAAACATCTTTATCTTTTTGCTTCTGATACTTTCAGTTAATCTGTCTGCACAAATTAGCATGATGTCTAAAAAAATCTTTTTAGACTCATTGAATCGTGAATGCACACCCGATAATTACAGTTACACAAGAGTAATTACAAATTATTCTCAAAAAAGCATACGCTATGTTATAACAGATTTTTATAAAAACGGCCGAAAAAAAATGACAGGTGCTACTCTCGATCGTGATATTTTGAAGAAAGACGGCGAGTTTATTTGTTATTATAAAAACGGAGCAAAAGAATCTGTTATTAATTATACTGACGACCATAAAAACGGCAAAGAGATTACATGGTATGAAAATCAGAGTAAAAAGTGCGAAAAACAGAACATTTGGGATTCTAAAACAAAAAAGCAGCAAACCTTAATTCTTAATTGCTGGGATGAAAACAAAAACCAGACTGTAACTGATGGAAACGGTGAGTTTGAAGAAATAGATACATTCATAACACAAAAAGGCATTATTAAAGACGGATTGAAACAAGGTTCTTGGGAAGGAAGCGATAGTTTGAGAAAAATCACATTTGTTGACAATTACGATAAAGGAATTCTAATCTCTGGCGTAAGTACAGATGAAAACAACATACAATTGACTTATTCGTCTTTAAACGAGAAACAAAACGGGAAAAAAGCCCAAAAATTGAAGTAATTATATCAAAATCTGCTTTGTTTTTTATAGAAAAAGACACATCTAAATCATTAAAAAAGAATTTCTTAGGTCTTATTTTTAGATTCTTTTATTTTTTTTTGATTTTTCTGTTTTTTTAATCTAATTTTGCACCCGTCTTACAAAAGTTGTATGACATACATAAAAATCATTAAAACAATATTGGAATGTATTTAACTAAAGAAAAGAAAGAAGAAATCTTCGCACAACACGGTGATGCAAAAAACACTGGTAAAGCTGAAGGTCAAATCGCATTGTTCACTTACAGAATTTCTCACTTAACTGAACACTTGAAAAAAAATCGTCACGATTACAACACTGAGCGTTCTCTTGTACTATTAGTAGGTAAAAGAAGAGCTTTGTTGGACTACTTGAAAAAGAAAGATATCAACAGATATCGTGAGATTATCAAAGTATTGAATATCAGAAAATAATCAATATAGAAAAGAGGTGCGAAAGTGCCTCTTTTTGTTTTTACATTACAGCTGTTTATAACAAGCACTTTACAAGAAAAAAAGTTTGGTTTTTCATTGGGTTTTAGATAACAACAACTACACACAACAACAACTACAACACAACTAAAACCCATTGTATAATCAAAAAGGAAAAATTTATGATTCCACAAGTTTCACAAGAAATTATCGATTTAGGAGATGGAAGAAGCATCTCAATCGAGACTGGTAAATTAGCAAAACAAGCCGATGGTTCAGTTGTTGTACGTTTAGGAAACTGTATGCTTTTAGCAACTGCAGTTTCTGCAAGAACATCTAACCCAGGTGTTGACTTTTTACCATTAACGGTAGATTACCGTGAAAAATTTGCTGCTGCAGGACGTTTCCCAGGAGGATTTTTCAAAAGAGAAGCCAGACCTAGCGACAGCGAAGTATTAACGATGAGATTAGTTGACCGTGTTTTACGTCCGCTTTTCCCAGACGATTACCACGCCGAAACTCAGGTTATGATTCAATTAATGTCTCATGATGACAATGTTATGCCAGATGCATTAGCTGGTTTAGCAGCATCTGCAGCATTAGCAGTTTCAGATATTCCATTTTACAACTTAATCTCTGAAGTACGTGTTGCACGTATAGACGGAAAATTAGTAATCAACCCAAGCAGAACTGAATTAGAAAAATCTGACATCGATATGATGATCGGTGCTTCTCTGGATTCTGTTGCAATGGTTGAAGGTGAGATGAAAGAAATCTCAGAAGCTGAAATGATCGAGGCTATCAAATTTGCACATGAAGCTATTAAAGTTCAAATTCATGCTCAGCAAAAATTAAGAGCAAAACTTAGCTCTCAAGAATACAGAACTTATGAAGGTGAAGTTGAAGACGAAGCTGTTTATGCTAAAGTAAAAGCTGCTGCTTACGATAAATGTTATGCAATTGCACAAGAAGCTTCTGGAAAAGCAGAAAGAGGTGAAAAATTTGCAACTGTAAAAGAAGAAGCAAAAGCTTTGTTTACAGAAGAAGAATATGCTGAAAATGCAGATCTTGCAGGTTTAGTTGGAAAATATTTCTACAAGACAAACAAGGAAGCTGTTCGTAACGTAATTCTTGAAAAAGGAATTCGTTTAGATGGAAGAAAAACTACAGAAATCAGACCAATCTGGTGTGAAACTGATTACTTACCATCTGTACACGGTTCTTCTTTATTTACACGTGGAGAAACTCAGGCTTTGGCTACAGTAACTTTAGGAACTTCTAGAGAAGCTAACCAAATCGATTCTCCATCTGAACAAGGTGAAGAAAAATTCTACTTACACTATAACTTCCCTCCTTTTTCTACTGGTGAAGCAAAACCATTAAGAGGAACTTCAAGAAGAGAAGTTGGCCACGGTAACTTAGCTCAAAGAGCTTTAAAAAATATGATTCCTGCAGATTGTCCTTATACAATTCGTGTTGTTTCTGAGGTTTTAGAATCTAACGGTTCTTCTTCTATGGCAACAGTTTGTGCTGGAACAATGGCTTTGATGGATGCTGGAGTTCAAATGGTAAAACCAGTTTCTGGTATTGCTATGGGATTAATTACTGACGGTGAGAAATTTGCTGTATTGTCTGATATCTTAGGAGATGAAGATCACTTAGGAGATATGGACTTTAAAGTAACAGGAACTGCTGACGGTATCACAGCTTGTCAAATGGACATCAAAATTGATGGTTTACGTTATGACATCATGGAACAAGCTTTAGCTCAGGCTCGTGATGGACGTTTACACATTTTAGGTAAATTAACTGAAACTATCGCAGCGCCAAGAGCAGATGTTAAAGCTCATGCACCAAAAATTATTACCAGAACTATTCCTGGAAACTTTATTGGAGCATTAATTGGACCTGGAGGAAAAGTAATTCAGGAATTACAAAAAGCTACAGGAACTACTATCGTAATTAACGAAGTTGATGAGCAAGGTGTAGTTGAAATCTTAGGAACTGATCCAGAAGGTATCAAAACAGTATTAGCTAAAATTGATGCATTAACTTTCAAACCGCAGGTTGGAGAAGCTTACGAAGTAAAAGTAATTAAGATGCTTGATTTTGGAGCTGTTGTAGAATATACTGCTGCACCAGGAAACGAAGTATTGCTTCACGTATCTGAATTAGCTTGGGAACGTACAGAAAACGTTGCTGATGTAGTTAAAATGGGAGATGTCTTTGAAGTGAAATATTTAGGAGTTGACCCTAAAACTAAAAAAGAAAAAGTGTCTAAAAAAGCACTTGTTCCAAGACCTCCGCGTGAGGACAAAAAAGAGTAATCAGATCTTAGTTTACTAAAGGTTTATTCATAGAAAACCCCAGCTCATGTATTTGAGTTGGGGTTTTTCGTTTTCTAAACCATAGCGCAATCTTAATATTCTACATTCTTTCATAAAGAAAATGTAAAAATTATAAAAAAACAGGATGAAACTTACATTTTCTTAAAGAAATGAAATATCTTTAGACCTCCAAAAATAAAATTATTAACCCTAAAAACCTTATCTATGGACTTAACACGTTACAAAGTTATCCAAAACACAAAAATCAACTGTGAAGATTTTGTCTTCGTAGACCCTCAACATCTAAAACACCCTCTGCCTCCACTTGTTTCTGTAGAAAACTTCATCAGTGCAGGAGGAGTTCCTACATTAAAAATAAGAGCAACTTTGTACATAAACTCAGAGTTTACTCAAAACCCAATAGTTTCAGTACCTACACTAAAAGAGACATCTCTTGAAATTTACTTTGATTATGACTATACTGAAGATACACCTGAAACTTGTGATGTTTGGTATGTTGAGATAGATTATTATTCTACAGATGTAACTCAAATAAAAGAAGTTATCTCTTATTTAAGAAACGTTGATCCTGAAACTTCTAGAGGAACTAAAACTGGAGTGGGAGACTAATAGAATACAAAATAGAAAATTACAAAAACATCATTTACTTTAATTAGAAAATGATGTTTTTACTTAAACCATTAATATTTAAAAGTTATGTTTAAAATTAACTTTTCTATTTTACTACTTTTTCTTTTATGCCCTTTCTTTTTTTTCTCACAAAACAAAACCACCAATAAGATTTTCAATATTGAAAGCAAAAAAAAAGCGATTACATTTAAAAAAGAAATTCATTTTAATAAGGCACAATATTATTTCGAAGAAAACAATTGGGACTCGACTTTAGTATACTCCATGAAGCATTTAAGCAGCAGTGGTAATAAGGAATTAAACGACTATTGTCATTACTTTAGAGGTTTTAGTTTAAATGAAAAAAAATTATTTACAGAAGCAAAATCCGAGTTAAAATTAATATCGAAAGATTTTACTTTTTATCCATTAGTAAATAAAGTTCTAGGGGAAATTTCTCTGCAATTAAAAGAATTTGAAAAAGCAATTGAATATTTTAATGCAATAGAAAAATATCCTTATTCAAGTAAACAAGGATTTAAAGTAAGTACTATTTATCAAAATATTGGGGTTTGTTACTTACATCTTAACAAATTCAAAAAAGCAGAAGAATATCTTTTTAAAAGTAAAAAAATTGGAGAACAAGAAAAAGATAATGAGGCACTTATTTATATTTATATGAATATTGCAAATCTCTATTATTTACAATACCAAGATGCAAAAGCTATTCCTTATTTTGAAAAAGCATATTTGTATTCTAAAAAAACGAAAAATTTCGATAAAAAAGAATCCACGGCATTTAATATGGCGATGGTAGAAGAAAATAAAGGCGATTTAAAAAAAGCTTTAGAATATAGAAAAGAAGCTGAACAATGGAAAGATTCTGTACATAATCAAAATAAAATTTGGGCTGTTGCTGATTTTGAGAAAAAATTTGCGGTAGCACAAAAGCAAAAGGAAATCAAAGTATTACAGGTAGAAAACAAATTAAAAAACACCCAGCGTAATGCATTATTTTTCTCAGCAATTGCTCTTTTATTAATTTTAACCGGCGGTGTTTATTTATATGCACAAAGAGTGAAAAGCAGTAAAATTATTTTACGCCAGAAAAACAAACTTGACGAACTAAATGCCACTAAAGATCAATTATTTTCTATAGTAAGCCATGATTTACGTTCTTCAGTAAATGCTTTAAAATCCAGTAATTCAAAATTATCTGCCACTCTCGAAACCAAAAATTATGATGAATTAAATCAATTAATTGTTCAAAACAGCAGCATTGCAAACGGTACTTACAGCCTTTTAGATAATTTATTACATTGGGCATTACTACAGACTAAACAATTGTATTTTCATAAAGAATCGATTCATTTGCATTCTGTAATTCAACAAATTGCATACAATTATAAACCTTTATTACTGGAAAAAGCCATTACATTTGAAAATCTGGTTTCAAAAAGCATCTTTTTGTTTGTAGACCTTGATTCACTAAAAATTGTATTTAGAAATTTATTAGACAATGCGATAAAATTTTCGAAAGAAAATGGACAAATTACCTTTTCTGCAAATGAAATCGATTCTGATTATTGTCAGGTCATAATTCAGGATAAAGGAATTGGAATGAGCAGAAACACCATCGACGAATTGCTTCAGGAAGGCGAATTACTGGCTAAAAAAGGCAATTCAGAAATTATTGGAACCGGTTTGGGTTTACAGTTATGCAAGCAGATGATTAAGAAAAACAGCGGTACATTTGAAATAGAAAGTGAACTCAATAAAGGAACTAAAATGATATTAACTTTTCCAAAAACAAAATGAAATGGATAATATTAATGTTTTAATTATAGAAGATACTCCGGAGCAAAGTGATGCTCTTGTAAAAGTATTACTCGAAAACAATTATAATATAGCCGGAGTTGCTGTTAACTTTACAGATGCTTTAAAGTTATTTTATGAGACTGTTGTTGATGTAATAATTATAGATGTTTTTCTAGACGGAAAACCAGATGGAATAACGTTTGCTGAATCTATAAATATAATTCCGCAGGCATCAAAGCCTTTTGTGTTTTTAACTAGTTCTCAGGACAGACAGATTTTCGAAAGAGCAAAACTTACCAGACCATTTAGCTTTTTAATGAAGCCCTTTAACGAACTGGAAATATTATATGCCATAGAAATGGCTGTCGAAAAGTTTTATGAACAAACCAATGTATTCCTCAGCGAAGAACAAAACACTGTTATAAGTAATGATTCATTATTTATTAAAAAGAAAAATTCCTTAAAGAAAGTTGCCCTGGAAGATATTCTTTACATCGAAGTTGAAGAACGTTATTGCAACATCATCACTGAGAAAGAAAAATTTGTAATCTTAATTTCGCTGACAAAAATCAGTGAACTGCTGGATAAAAACAAATTCATAAAAACACATCGTAACACTATAGTAAATTCTGCTAAAATTGAAGAAATTTTCCTTACAGACAATCTTATTATATTAAAAGGAAACCATCGAATAAACCTAAGTGACACCTATAAGGATTTCATAAAAAATATGAACATCTTGTCATAATGCTAAAAAATGCACACAAAACTAAATCCTCTTTCTATAAGGGGATTTTTTTTGTTTTTGAAAGAAAAAGTTTAAGTGGCAGAGTCTTCAACATCTTTCATGACACAAAAAAGAGCTTTTATGACATTTTCATAACAATTTGCTTAGATCAAATTTACTTTTACCCTACCTAAATCAAAACAATGATAGATGAAAACAGCCACGATAAAACAACCAGAAATGAAAATTTTACCAATTCTCAAAAAAATAATAAACAATCCCTGGGTTGGCGTTGCAGTTTCATTAGCTATAATAATTCCGAGTTTATATAAAATTCTGGATGATGTTACTGTTTTAAGAATAGAATATGTTTTACTTGCCGTCTTTTTCCCTTTATACATAAAATCATTAAAGAAAATATTTGATCAAATTCTAGACAGTTCAGATGATTCTTTTGAGTAAGTATCCATAGAAACTCTTTTTGCCCAAAAACATTTCACCTAAAACCCTTGTTTCATACTAATGGAATAGGGGTTTTGTCACAAAAAATAAATTTTTTATTACATTTTAACAATTTTGCCCTTTGTTTATAATCTTTTTTTGATAATTTTAGAGCTTCCAAAACAATCATCAAAAACCATCGAATCCTTTGAAAAATTATCAAAAAAACTTCGTTTTCCTCATTTTATTTGGATTATTTTTAAACATTTATGTTATTCACAGCCAAACAAATAACGAAATAAATACTTACAATTGGTTTGACAAAACTGTTGGCAAGGGCAATTTGGATCTAAATAACGGCTTGCCACATACAAACCCTTTCAGACTAATTGATGACAGGCATCTTTATCTTGTTGACAAATATGACATAGGAAAAGTAACCTATGACGGACAAAATTATTACGATGTAAAACTAAAATACGACATCTATCGCGACCTCTTAGTTTTAAATCCTTACGGAGAATCTGAAAATATCGGGATAAATCTTAATAAGAGTAAAGTTGAGTCTTTTTCAATTGAAAATAAAAATTTTATCAAAATTGATAAAAAAAATGAGACTGTACCGGAATTTATACCAGGCTATTACGAAGAAACAAAAATTTCACCTGATTTTGTTTTCTATATAAAACATCATAAAGACCAGCAAAAGACTGCAACAGAGGCTGGTTTGTTTTATTTTTTCAAAGAAAACAATTCTTTTTTTATAGATCTTAAAAATAAGATTTATCCAATTAAAGGAAAAAGTGATATTATCAAACTTTTTCCTGATCAAAAAAAGCAGATCAATGGGTTTTATTTAATGAATAGAGAACTAAAAAAATCTGACTTAAATCAATTCATGCAAAATTTAATAAAATATATTTCTAATTCTCTTTCTATTCAAAATAAATAAGACAAATGAAAAAAATTTTACTTTCTTTAATTATTTTATTCTCATTTCAATTGTCTATTGCTCAGAATTCTAATGAGAAAATTACTATCACCTTTAAAGACGAAACTTTAGAAAATACAATAAAACGTATTGAGTCTGCCGCATCTTTAAAATTTTATTTTGATCCTATCTGGCTTAAGTCTAATAAAGATTTGATTTCGGGTACTTACTCCGATGCCAAAATTGATGATATTCTTAATTCCGTTTTAAGTAAAACCGATTTAAACTATATTGTTTTAAAAAACAAAGTAATTTTAACTCTTAACAGTACAATTCACGACAAATTACCATCAAATTATTTTACTGATGCACCTGTTGAAACCAATCAAAATACCGGAAATGATCATTCTGACAATCCTGTGTTTTATCAGCAGTATGATTCTCTAAATAGTTATAGTGTAACTAAAAAAGCTTCAATCGTCTTTATAGGTAAAGAGAATAAAGACAATATAAAAAGAAATTACACTATTACGGGTTCTGTTAAAAACGAAGAAACCGGAAAAGCAGAAGCAAACATTTTTATTAAAGTAAGAAACAAAAACATCAGCACATCAAGTGATCCTGATGGGAACTACACTTTACAGCTTCCTAGAGGAATAAACGTTATTGAGATTAAATCTTTAAGCCATAAAGAAGTCGTAAGGACTTTAATGGTTTACGACGACGGAACATTTGATATCAATGTTAACGAGAGATCGAATCAATTAGATGAAGTTGTAATCAAAAAGAAAGGACAAAAAACTACCGAAACGACTGTTTCTGGTTTAGTTTCTATTGATATAGAAGGAATTAAAAATGTTCCGTTAATTCTTGGAGAAAGAGACATTTTAAAAGTAGCCACAACATTTCCGGGTATTAAAACTACTGGTGAAGGATCGGCAGGATTTAACGTACGAGGAGGAAAAGACGATCAAAATCTTATTCTTTTAGACAACGCTGTTTTATACAATCCGCAGCACTTTTTAGGTTTCTTCTCGGCAATTAACCCATATACAGCAAAGAAAGCAGATATTTACAAAGGAAGTATTCCTGCAGATTTTGGAGGAAGATTATCTTCTGTATTTGATATTGCAACAAAAAATGGAAATCCAGAAAAGTTTTCAGGTGAAGGAGCTATAGGTCCAATCACCTCAAATCTTACTCTAAGCATGCCCATCCAAAAAAATAAATCAAGCATTATTTTTGGAGGCCGAGCCACATACTCTGACTGGATTTTAAAGTCTCTTGATGATGAAAATTTAAAAAACAGTCAGGCAGGCTTTTATGATGGTATTTTAAAGTATAACAACGCTATTAATGCGAATAACAATTTAGAGGCTACTGCTTACTACAGCCATGATCGTTTCAGTCTAAGCTCAGATTCTATCTACAAATACAGCAATAGACTTGCCTCTTTAAAATGGGATCATACTTTTAGCAAAAAGAGTAAAGGTGCCTTAATTTTTACAAATAGTGAGTATAAATTTAACATTGACTACGATTCTAATGATGTGAATTCATTTGATTTTGGATATAAAGTAAATGAATCACAGCTTCAGGCAAAATTAAACTATCAATTAACTCCAAAGCATAATTTATCTTATGGTTTAGCGAGTAAATTATATAACATTTCTCCAGGTTACCAACATCCTAAAGATCCTAACTCTCTATTAATACCAACAGATGTGGAAAAAGAAAGAGCATTAGAATCTGCTGTCTATTTAGCCGACAGTTATAAGGTAAATGACAAATTACTATTTGACCTAGGATTAAGATATTCGTTTTATGCCTCGTTAGGAGAAGCCAATGTAAACAGTTATCAGCCTGGGCTTCCTTTAAGTAATGAAACAATTACCGGAACAACTCATTATAACAAAAATGAAGTTGTAAAAACTTACGGAGGAATCGAACCTCGTTTAGCGGCACGTTATTTTCTAGCTGAAGATCTTTCTATTAAAGCAGGTTATGACATGACACGTCAATACATCCACTTATTATCAAGTAATGTAACCCAATCTCCAACAGATACATGGAAATTATCAGATTCAAATGTAAAACCTCAAACTGCGCAGCAAGTTTCTTTAGGCCTTTTTAAAACATTACAAGACGAAGAATACGAAATCAGTCTTGAAGGATATTACAAAAAATCGAAAAATATTCTAGATTACAAAGTTGGAGCACAGTTGCTGCTGAATCAAAATGTTGAAACAGAATTATTACAAGGCGAAGGAAAAGCGTATGGTGTTGAATTATTGTTAAAAAAATCAACAGGAAGATTAAACGGATGGATTGGTTACACCTATTCTCGCACTTTTATTAAACTTGACAGTCAGTTTAGTTCAGAAATAGTAAACAATGGAAACTTTTTCCCAGCAAACTTTGATAAACCACATGATTTAAGTGCAATTTTGAATTATAAATTCACAAAACGCTACAGTTTATCAACAAATTTTATGTATCAAACTGGAAGACCAATCACTTATCCTATTGGTACATTCCAATACGGAAACTCACAATACACATTGTACAGTGACAGAAATGCCTATAGAATTCCAGATTACATACGTTTAGATATTGGACTTAACATTGAAGGAAACCATAAAATTAAAAAATTAGCACATAGTTTCTGGAACATTTCAATTTACAATGTTCTTGGAAGAAACAATCCATATTCTATTTATTTCGTAACAGATCAAAATGGAAAAGTAAAAGGTTATAAAACATCTATCTTCTCAATACCAGTACCAAGTATTACCTATAATTTTAAATTTTAATACTAAAATGAAAAATTACAGCCAATATAAGACCGCTGTTTTACTTGTAATTGCTATTGCAGTTAATGGCTGTACGGAAACGTATCCATTAATAACCAATAGATTTGAAGATGTACTGATAGTTGAAGCTAACTTAACCAATGAACTAAAAAAACAGGAAGTAAAACTTACGAAATCTGCAAAATTTGAAGACGAAAGTTATCTCTCAGAAAGCGGAGCAGAAGTTTTCGTTACTGATGATGCAGGCAATAAGTTCAATTTTAGTGAGGATTCTGAAAAATATATTTCAAATATAGAATTTAAGGCCTCAGCTAATACCAAATATCAATTACACATTAATACCAAAGATGGCAGATCTTTTGAATCATCACCAGAGATACTTACAACGGCTACACCTATGCAGAGCGTAGTGGCTGCAGTTGAACAAAAAGATGATATTACTGGTATTGGCATTCGTGTAAATAGTTTCGACCCTACCAGTACATCAACTTATTACAGATTTGAATATGAGGAAACTTACAAGGTTATTGCTCCAAAATGGCTGCCAATAAAATTAGATTTGAGTAGTGGATCACCTGCGTTTGTATCGAATTCATCAGATACAAAAACCTGCTATGGCTCTAAAAAAAGTGTAGAACTAATGCTGCTCAATACAAACAATCTAAAAGAAGATCGGGTACAGTATCTAATTAGATTTATCAGTAATCAGGATTACATCATTACACACCGATACAGTATTTTGGTCAAACAATATGTAGAAAGTTTGCCTGCTTACAGTTATTACAATACACTTAACAAAACAGCAGAATCTGGAGGAACTATAACTTCTCCTACTCAGCCTGGCCTTTTGTTGGGAAATTTAAGATCAATTAATGGTAATAGTAAAATAGCTGGATATTTTGATGTTTGCTCAGTATCTACAGAACGAATTTATTTTAACTGGGAAGATTTATTCCCAGGTAAATTTCCGCCTCCTTATTATACAGACTGCACACAATTTTGTTATGCAGAAGAACCAAACAATCCTGTTCCCTGCACACATTGTTGTTCTTATATGCAGGATCTTCCTCTAGAAAAAATAACCTACTTTTCTGGAGACGGCATCAATAACCTCGAAACATTTTGGGTAGATGCACCATGTGGAGATTGTACAAAAATTGCGTCTAACATAAAACCTACGTTTTGGGTAGATAACTAAAAAACGATAATTTCTTAATAAAAATCAAAATCAGATTAAAAAGAACATATCAAGCCAATGAAGTTTTACATAATAAAAAATATAGCTCTCATATTACTTATTGCCATCCTTTTTAATGGTTGTACAGAAGCATATCCGTTAATTACCAACAGATATGAAGAAGTGTTAGTAGTTGAAGCCAACATAACCAACGAGCTTAAAAAGCAAGAAATAAAACTTACCAAATCTGCAAAATTTGAAGATGAAGTATATCTTTCAGAAAACGGAGCAGAAGTTTTTATTACAGATGATGCTGGCAACAAATATAACTTTACTGAAGATTCTGAAAAATATGTTTCTGATATAGAATTTCAGGCAATTCCTAATACTCAATATCAATTACACATTAATACCAAAAATGGCAGATCTTTTGAGTCATCACCAGAAACACTTACAACTATAACCCCTATGCAAAGTGTAGTGGCAGCAATTGAAGAAAAAGATGACGTAAATGGTGTTGGCATTCGTGTGCGCAGCTTTGATCCTGCTCACACATCAACCTATTACAGATATGAATATGAAGAAACCTATAAAGTTATTGCTCCAAAATGGAGACCAACAAAAATTGAATGGGTTTCTAGCACAAATACTCCTATTTTCACGCCAAATTCACCAGACACCAAGACTTGCTATGGCTCAAAAAAAAATATAGAATTAATGCTGCAAAGCACAAACAGCCTAAAAGAAGATCGGGTAGATTATCTAATCCGTTTTATTGACGACCAAAATTACATTATTACACACAGATACAGCATTTTAGTCAGACAATATGTAGAAAGTCAAGCAGCATATAATTATTACAACACCTTAAAAAAAACTGCAGCCTCAGGAGGCACTATTGTTTCTCCTACTCAACCAGGTTTTTTATTGGGGAATTTAAGAGCCGTTAATAACGATAGTAAAATAGCAGGATATTTTGATGTTTGCTCAGTATCAACAGAACGAATTTATTTTAACTATGAGGATTTATTTCCTGGAAAGTTCCCACCTCCTTATATTATAGAATGCAAAGAATTTTGCTATTCAACAGATGAAGCTTTGGTACCTGATCCTTGCTCGCATTGGGGCCACTATGCAGATGATTTATCTCTTGAAAAAATAACCTATTATTCAGGAACTGGAACTGGCGGTTTTACCTATTGGGTTGATTCACCGTGTGGAGATTGCACTACTATAGCTTCTAACATCAAACCGACATTTTGGACAGATTAAAAATATTTTTTCACTTTCAGGAAACGAAAACGCACTCTTATCTCAATTAAAAATGAAACTATTTTAAGTAATGAAAATTTATAAAATAAAAAATATAATTCTATTTATATTTCTTGCAATCGTTTTTAGCGGATGTACAGAAACATATCCCCTTTTAACAAACACTTACGAAGAAATAATTGTTGTTGAGGCCACTTTAACTAATGAACTGAAAAATCAAGAAATAAAAATAACTAAAACTTCAAAGTTTGAGGATGAAGGTGTTCAGGTTGAAACAGGTGCAAAAGTTACTATTAAAGACGATCAAAATAATGAATATTTATTTGTAGAAAATAATGGCATTTACAAATCTCAGTCTGTATTTCAAGCAGTTCCAGAAAGAAAATACACTTTAGAAATAGTTACTAAAGATGGGAAAATTTACCAATCTACTCCTCAAACCTTAACTACAGTAAATCCTATTGAAAGCGTTGTACCAGCACTTGCGACTAATAAAGATAACGAAACAGGAATCCAAATAATTGTAAACTCTTTTGACGCTGCAAAAACTTCAAAATATTACAGATACGAATACGAAGAAACATACAAAATTGTTGCACCAAGATGGAGTACTTTAAAAATTATCACAACTGGCCCGCAATCTGTTGAGTTAATTAATAATGATCCCAACACAAGGATTTGTTATTCAAATAAAAACTCAACTGATATCATTTTGGTAAATACCAATGACAAAACAGAAGATCGTGTAAACTTGCCAATACGATTTATTGAAGAAAGTAATTATATAATTGGTCATCGTTACAGTATAATAGTAAAACAGTATATAGAAAATTTAGAAGCTTATACTTTTCATAAAACATTGAGAGATGTAGCAAGTTCTTCTAGTATTTTATCTCCAAAACAGCCCGGTTTAATTTCTGGAAACATAAAATGTATTAATGATTCTAACACAAAAGTTATTGGTTTTTTTGATGTAGCTTCTTACTCAGAAAAAAGAATATTTTTTAATTATAGTGATTTTTTCCCTAACAAACCTATACCGTATTTTAATACCTGCGACGATATTCCTTTTAAATTTTGTTTTGGCGGAGAAGACTGTGAGGGAGAAACCATGATCTATAATATTAATAGAGAGCTCATGACCTATATTGGAAACAGCGGCATAATTTATACTTTAGTAGACTCCGTATGTGGAGACTGTACATCATTTTCATCTAACGTAAAACCTTCATTTTGGATAGACTAAAACACATAATTTTATTGTTTGTATTAATTAATACACAATTAAGCAGCGCACAACAAACTATTGCAATAGATGAAACTGTATTTGTTCATACTAATGCAACAACCCTTGTCTCAGGTGAAACTTTATTATATAAAATTTACTGTCTAAAATCATCTGATAAAACACCAAGTAACATTAGTAAAGTTGCTTATGTAGAATTAGTTGATGACAGCAAAAAATCAGTTTTTAAAACAAAAATTTCTCTTGAAAATGCTGTCGGACAGGGAGATTATTTCATTCCGACAACTTTAAAAACAGGTAGTTATAAACTAATTGGCTACACCAATTGGATGCTAAACAAACCCTTTTCTGAGTTATTCCAATTAAATATTAATATCGTTAATCCTTATAAAGTTGATGAAAAAACATCTGCCTTGAACATCTTAGCAAATGGCTCAAACACATCTAGTGAAAATTCGGCTAATGAAAATATTACATTTAAATTGAATAAAAAAATATTTACAAATCGAGAATTTGTTGATTTAAAAATTCAATCCTTAAATAATAGTTTTCGCGATGGAACATATTCGCTTTCTGTCAGAAAATTAGACAATATCCCAACTCAAAATCAAATTTCTGCAGTAAAATTTTCTTCTGCTGTTTCATATCCAATCGTAATAGATTTACAAAAACAAGATCAAAAAATAATACTGCCTGAACTTAGAGGTGAAATTATCTCCGGCAAAATTACGGCTAAAAATAATAGCGATAAAATTGAAAACCTTTCAATAGGATTGTCTATTCCTGGAAAATCATTTGCTTTTGAAGTAGTAAAAACAGATCGTGATGGTAATTTTATTTTTAACGTAAGTAAAACATTTTTTACATCAAACATTATTATTCAAATTATAGATGAAAAAGCAAACAACTATGATGTTGTAATAAATAATGCACCTGAAATTGATTACTCTCAAATATCTTTTGAAAAAGATTCTAAATTATCTTATACTTTCAAAGAAAGTCTTTTAGAAAGATCTATTTCAAGTCAGATTGAAAATGCTTATTACCATAAAAAAGTTGATAATATAGAGAAGGCTCCCACATCAGACGCATTTTATTATCCGCTGGCAAAAGAATATATTTTAGATGATTATACAAGATTTAAAACTTTAAAAGAGACAATAACCGAAGTTGTAGTAGAAGTTTATTCGAAACAAAAAGATGATAAAATTTATCTACACGTAAATGATCCAAGCATTTTTCCTCAGCTTCCAGAATCAGCACTTGTCTTGGTTGATGGATTATACTTAGAAAACCAAAATGATTTACTAACTTACAATATGAAAAATGTATACAAAATTGAAATTATTGTGGGAAGATATTATGTTGGCGCAAAGTCATTTAACGGGTTAATCAGTTTTACAACATTTGATAAAGATTTCAAAAGCACACAAACAGGCTCTTTTATTGCAAAACCAACTATTTTAAGACCACAGCCAAAAAAGATATACAACAAGGTTAAATATGAAAATACGGTTGACAACGAAAGAATCCCTGATTTTAGAAATCAGTTGTTTTGGAATCCTGATGTACAGCTAAATCAAGATTCAGAAACTTCATTTTATACTTCTGATCTTTCCGGAACTTTTGAAATAAGACTGGAAGGATTTACGAAAAGCGGAATCCCGGTTTCTATTAAAGAAAATATAGAAATTCAAAATACAAGCGCAAATTAATTTACAATTGTAAAAAACATAAATTACTAGAAACCTGTCTATAACTAGACAGGTTTTTTATTTTTTGAAAAAAAACAAAATTTTTTTGACCTAAATTGTAACTTTTTTGAAACCTCATACGTATAACTACTTGTACACTTAAAAAATTGAGGAGACAAATAAGATGAGACAACTTAAAATCACCAAGCAGGTAACCAATCGTGAAACTGCATCGTTAGATAAATATCTACAAGAAATCGGAAAAGTTGACCTAATTACCGCTGATGAAGAGGTAGAATTAGCACAAAGAATAAAGGCTGGTGATCAAAGAGCTTTAGAAAAATTAACAAAAGCCAACCTACGTTTCGTTGTATCGGTTGCTAAACAATATCAAAACCAAGGATTAACTCTTCCTGATTTAATTAATGAAGGAAACTTAGGGCTTATCAAAGCAGCACAGCGTTTTGATGAAACTCGTGGTTTTAAATTCATTTCTTATGCCGTATGGTGGATTCGTCAATCGATTCTTCAGGCTCTTGCAGAACAATCACGTATTGTACGTTTACCATTAAACAAAATTGGTTCTATCAATAAAATCAACAAAATGTATGCATTATTAGAGCAGTCTAATGAGCGTCCGCCTTCTGCTGAAGAAATTGCAAAAGAACTTGACATGACTGTAAATGACGTAAAAGAGTCTATGAAAAACTCTGGTCGTCACTTATCAATGGATGCACCTCTTGTTGAAGGTGAAGATTCTAACCTTTACGACGTATTACGTTCTGGAGAATCTCCAAACCCAGACAGAGAGTTAATTCACGAATCATTACGTACTGAAATCGAACGTTCATTAGAAACATTAACGCCAAGAGAGGCAGATGTTGTTCGTTTGTATTTTGGACTTGGCGATCAGCACCCAATGACTTTAGAAGAAATTGGAGAAACTTTCGACTTAACTCGTGAGCGTGTTCGTCAGATTAAAGAAAAAGCAATCCGTAGATTAAAACATACTTCTAGAAGTAAAATTCTTAAAACTTATCTTGGTTAATCACCAAAATTCCGACAAAAGAAATTACAAATTCCAATTACTTGGAGTTTAATTTAAAATTTCTTAATTTGGATATTAAAGCAAACAACAGTTTGATTGACTGTTCGTTTTTTGATTGATGATTGAAACTCCGGCTGATTACCGGAGTTTTTTATTTTGCATTTTGAAAATTTAACCGCAAAGCACGCTAAAATTTACGCAAGGTCCGCAAAGTTTTTTATTGTTTTTTTTAAGCACACAAAGCTTTGCGAACTTTGCGTTTTTTTTCACAGAACCTTACAAGCCAAAAATCTTTGCGTGCTTTGCGGTTAAATTACCACGCAGTACATAAAAAATTTATCTTTGTAAAAAAACAACACACACTACAATGAAAAATACATTTATTGCTCCTTCAGTTCTTGCTGCCGATTTTGGCAATTTACAGCGCGATGTCGAAATGATAAACAACAGTCAGGCTGATTGGTTTCATATCGATATTATGGACGGAGTTTTTGTTCCAAATATCTCTTTTGGAATGCCGGTTTTAGAAGCCATTTCAAAACATGCAAAAAAATATATCGATGTGCATTTAATGATTATTGATCCCGATCGATACATTAAAACTTTTGCCGATTTAGGAGCAAATGGATTAACAGTTCATTACGAAGCCTGTACACACTTACACAGAACTCTTCAGGCAATAAAAGCCGAAGGAATGAAAGCTGGTGTTGCCATAAATCCGCATACCAATATTGATCTTTTAGAAGATGTTATAAACGACATTGACTTGGTTTGTATCATGAGTGTAAACCCTGGTTTTGGCGGGCAGTCTTTTATCGAAAATACGTATGCAAAAGTTAAAAAACTAAAAGATTTAATTACACGCAAAAACGCATCCACTCTTATCGAAATTGACGGTGGTGTAACGAACAAAAATGCAAAACAATTAGTAGAAGCAGGAGCTGATGTTTTAGTTGCCGGAAGCTTTGTTTTTAAAGCAGAAAACCCAATTGAAACAATCGCAGATTTAAAAGTCCTTACTGTTTTTTAAATTTTTTAAATTCGGAAAGAAGTCAATTCCTGTCATTTTTTCTACCGTTTCAATAGGAACTACGAAATCATAAATAGACTTGTCGCTGTCTTTATTTGGAACTAAAAAAGCAATTGCTTTGTGTTCTTTTCCTGATTTTGCCAAAACAATTTTATAGAAATATTTAGGAACAGAAACCTTTTCTGTTCCTATTTTTTTATCTGTATCTTTCAAAACACCACCTGTAACAACATAAATATCATTGTATTTACCTGCCCAATAACGTGTTTTTTGTTCTATTCTATTCCAGATTCCGCTGTTGAAATCATGTTTTTGAGGAGAAATATTCGAAGTATAAAAAGTATCGTTGTATGCTTCTTCACTAAATTCCATATCGCCTGCCGGGCAAAGGTGGCCTTTATCGTAACCCGATTTTTTATAATTTCTCCAATCAGCAGAACCTGTTGTCACTTTTGGATCTTCGATAAAATAAGGACGTTTAAAATTTCCATTTTTCAAATATTCCTTTTTTAATTCGTAAGCAACCCATTCTGCCTGTTCAAATTTTTCATTATAAGAAAGTGTATAATATTTATGTTTAACGATTTGATTGGTTGTTGAAGTTGGTTCATAAGAAACAGAATACAATGAGCCTGTATTATTACTTTGATCAGAAACAAATGAACTTTGTTTCTGCCCTATCTCTTCTTTATCATCTGTATGTATTACATTATTTTCTTTTTTACAAGAAAAGGCCATAAATGCAGCCAAAAAACAAATTAAAGCATTCTTCATAAATACTATATTTTATCTAAAAAAAACGCTCCATAAATTACTATTTAAGAAGCGTTTTTCAATAACAAATTAAATTTTCTAAAATTAAGATTTTACTAATTTCTCCTTTTTCATTTTAGGTGAAACTGTAGTTTTTACATAAGAAGGAGACTGTAAATCGTCTAAAACATTTAATGCTTCCTCAACATATACATCTTTCGATAAAGCTTGGTGCCAAGCTTCTCTTTTCTCTTTCAATGTAGCATCATTGTTCATTTCCTGCACTTCATAAGGTAATGATTTAAAAACCAGATTATTTTTGTAATCAGAAATTGGTTTGTATTTTTTACCTTCATTTTCAACTTGTTCCTGAGTTTCTTTAAAACTCTTAATGTTCAGGCTGTATGTATTTTCTTTGTTCTTAACATCAATCCATTTTGCATTGTCTTCAATTAATTTAAACTGAGGATTTTCTGCAATTCTGGTTCTGCTTTTCTCAATAGCTTTACTAAAATTCTGGTTAGAAGTCCACGTACTGTAATCAGCAGGATCAATTTTATCCCAAGGCATTGCGTTGTCAATATCACGCTCACCCATTTTTAAATAAGCATAACGATCCGGCATTACAACATCACTGTGAACACCTTCTAATTGAGTAGAACCACCGTTAATTCTATAGAATTTTTGACCTGTAATTTTCAAAGCACCTAAATCTCCATAATTTGCATTACGAACAAATTGGTTTAAATCAAGTACATTTTGTACCGTTCCTTTACCATAAGTTTGTTTACTTCCAATGATAACGCCGCGTTTGTAATCCTGAATAGCTGCTGCTAAAATCTCAGAAGCCGAAGCAGAGAAACTGTTAACCATAATTACCAATGGTCCGTCCCACTCTATTTTTTTATCTTTATCGTATAAAACCTCTTTCTTTTTTCCAGCAGATTTTACCTGAACAATTGGTCCTTCTTCAATAAATAAACCTGCAATATCAACAACTGTAGAAAGAGATCCTCCTCCATCGTCACGAACATCAAGAACGATTCCGTTTATATTTTCTTTTTTCAGTCTTTCTACTTCAAGGGCAATATCTTTTCCGGCATCACGACCGTCTTTGTTTTCAAAATCGATATAAAATTTAGGAAGATAAATAACGCCGTATTTCAATCCATTTTTTTCAACAATACTAGATTTAGCGTAAGTTTCTTCAATTTCAACCACATCTCTTACAATTGAAATTACTTTAATACTTCCGTCAACTTTTTTAACCGTAAGTTTTACTACAGTTCCTTTATGTCCTTTGATTTTTTTAACAACATCGTCAAGACGCATTCCAACCACATCAACCGGTTCTTCATTACCTTGAGCCACTTTTAGAATTAAATCTCCTGCTTCAAGTTCTTTTCCTTTCCATGCTGGTCCGCCTGAAATTAACTCATCAATTTGAGTAAAGTCATTTTTCTTAGTTAATCTTGCTCCAATTCCTTCTAATTTACCACTGATATTTACATCAAAACGATCTTTTTCTTCTGGTGCAAAATAACTTGTATGCGGGTCAAAACGAGCCATTATAGAATTTAAATATACTGAAAACCAGTAATCTTTATTTAAATCTTTAATAACACTAAAATTGTCATCTAATGATTTTAAAGAACTTTCACGAGTTTCTTTTTCTAGAGTTTCAAATGATTTTTCTTTGTAAGCTGGATCTTTTTTCTTTTTCTCTTCTTCAATTTTCTGTTTTGTTACAAGTGAAGAAAGAGTCGAAAGTTTAATTTGTTTTCTCCATCTTTCATTAATTTCATTTAAATTCTTTGCATACGGAATTGTCTCATAATCTGCATTAAAAGTCTCATCTGTGCTATAATTAAAAGGCTGCGCTAAAATAGTTTTATAACGTTTTTTACTCTCTTCCATTCTTTTCATTAATCTTGTATAAGTTAAATTAAAGAATGTTAAGTCTTTGTTTAAAAACTGATCATCAAGCATTAATTCATATTGCTTGAACTCATCAATATCCGACTGCAGAAAGAACCTCTTTGAAGGGTCTAATGCATCGATATAATCCTTAAAAATACCTTTTGAAAAATCGTCATTTATTTCTGCCGGACTATAGTGTCCTTTTTCAATAACAAAAGCCAGTAATTCTAAAAGTGTCTTGTCTCTATTTGGATCCGGATCATCATTCTTGTCAGCATTTATCTTAAAAGCAAACAGGGTTAAAGACAAGCATAATACGGCTATAAGTATTTTATAATTTCTTTTCATAAACTTAATAATAGCATTCATCAAATTTTTTAATCTAAGTTACGGTAAAAACTATGCCAACATGCCAAGATCAGTATAATTTTTTGTTAAAGATATAAAAATGTTTATCGCTCAAAAGTGTTCCTGAATTTAGTTTACAATTTTTATTTATTTGTTAGTATTCTACCAAAATCTGTTACTACATTTGCTTTTACAAGCTTTAATTTTGAAAAATCAAAAATAGCAATCTTATCATGAAAGACGAAAAACCCTTAATATTAGTAACCAACGACGACGGAATTCTAGCTCCGGGAATTAGAGCTTTAATAAGCGTTATGGAAACTATTGGCGATGTTGTTGTAGTTGCTCCAGACAAACCTCAGAGCGCAATGGGTCATGCCATCACCATAAATAACACTTTATTTTTAGATAAAATTTCTAAAGATGATGACACAATTACAGAATACAGCTGTTCTGGAACTCCTGTTGATTGTGTAAAATTGGCAGTAAATGAAATTTTAAAAAGAAAACCAGATTTATGTGTTTCCGGAATTAACCACGGATCAAATTCTTCGATTAATGTTATTTATTCCGGAACTATGAGTGCAGCTGTCGAAGCAGGAATTGAAGGAATTCAGGCCATTGGTTTTTCACTTTTGGACTTTGACTGGAATGCCGATTTTGAACCGGCTAAAGCATTTGTGAAAAAAATAACTTTAGAAACACTTAAAAATAAACTGCCTCCCGGCGTTGTTTTGAATGTCAATTTCCCAAAATTGAGTGAAAAAGAAATTAAAGGAATAAAAGTCTGCCGTCAGGCTAAGGCTTATTATGCTCAAAAATTTGATAAAAGACAAACTCCTTTTGGCAAAGATTATTACTGGCTGACAGGCAAATTTACAAATGAAGACAATGGCGAAGATACAGACGAATGGGCTTTAGAAAACGGATATATTTCTGTCGTTCCGGTTCAGTTTGATTTAACGGCACATCATACTATGCAGCAACTTAATACATGGAAATTAAATGGATAAAAAAGAATTTATTATTGGGTTTCTTGTTGGAATCTTTACAGCTCTTTTGGGCAGTTATTTGTTTATCAAATTCTTTACAAATTTTGATATTTCTACCGGAATTCGAACTATAAAAGAAATGGGATATTTGGGAAAAATAATTACAATTGGAACCACTTTAGACCTTGCTGTTTTCTTAATTCTTTTAAACCGAAATAAAGAAATGATGGCCAGAGGCGTGATTTTAGCCGTGATTGTTCTGGCAGTTTCAACCATAATTATTTAAATCCTATCTTTGTGCTGCAATAAAAATTTGTTGATATGAAATACTACATAATAGCCGGCGAGGCTTCTGGAGATTTACACGGTTCAAATTTAATGAAAGCCTTATATGAGGAAGATCCTCAGGCCGAAATTAGATTTTGGGGTGGTGACTTAATGCAGAAAGCCGGCGGAACTTTGGTAAAACATTATCGCGATCTTGCATTTATGGGTTTTGTTGAAGTGCTTTTTAATTTAAAAACCATTTTAAACAATATAAAATTCTGCAAAAAAGATATCTCTGAATTTAAACCTGATGTTTTAATTTTTATTGATTATCCGGGCTTTAATATGCGTATTGCAAAATGGGCCAAAGAACTGAATTACAGAACTCATTATTATATTTCTCCTCAAATCTGGGCCTGGAAAGAAAATCGCATCAACGCCATAAAACAAGATGTTGACAGAATGTTTGTAATTCTGCCTTTTGAAAAAGGTTTTTATGAAGACAAACATCATTTCCCTGTAGATTTTGTTGGCCATCCGCTAATTGATGCTATTCAAAATCAGCCAGCTTTTAATGAAGCAGCTTTTAGAGAAGAAAATAAATTAGGAGAAAAACCTATTATTGCTGTTTTACCGGGAAGCCGTAAACAGGAAATTACCAAAATGCTGAGCGTAATGTTAAGTGTTGTTGACGATTTTCAGGATTATGAATTTGTTATTGCGGGCGCACCAAGTCAGGATTACGAATTTTACCAGCAGTTTATAAAAAACAAAAACATCGCATTTGTATCGAATAAAACGTATGATTTACTGCGTTCTTCAACTGCAGCTTTAGTTACTTCTGGAACAGCAACTTTAGAAACAGCACTTTTTAAAGTTCCCGAAGTGGTTTGTTACAAAGGAAGCGCTATTTCATATCAAATTGCCAAACGAATTATTACTTTAAAATATATTTCGCTTGTTAATTTAATTATGGACCAGGAAGTTGTAACTGAATTAATTCAGGGCGAATGCAATACAAAACGCATCAAAGAAGAATTAAACAAACTGCTTGAACCTTCTCACCGTGAAAAACTGCTAAAAAACTATGATATTTTAGAACAAAAACTTGGTGGTGTAGGCGCAAGTAAAAAAACTGCAAAACTTATTGTTGCCGATTTAAAATCTTAAATATTTCTGTTTTGAAAAAAATATTCGTTTTCCTTCTTCTATCGATCGTATTCGTTTCTTGTAAATCGACTTCAACTGTTGCAGGCAAAAGCACGAGCAAAAACGAATCTAAAAAAGAAAACAGATCTCTGGTAAAGAATTTAATCGATACTGCAACAGATAATATTGGTGTAAAATACAAGGCCGGAGGAACTACAAAAAGCGGTTTTGACTGCTCTGGATTAGTTTACACTACTTTTGAATCTGAAAATATAAAACTGCCTAGAAGTTCTTTTGAACAGGCAAAAATTGGAAAAGTAATTCCGCTTAATGATGCAAAAAAAGGAGATTTAATTTTCTTCAAAACGAACAAAAGCAGACAGATTAATCACGTTGGACTTATCACGGAAGTAAATTCAGACGAAATAAAATTTGTACATTCTTCAACTTCAAAAGGGGTTATAATATCTTCTACAAAAGAACCTTATTATAAAAATTCGTTTGAACAAGTAAACAGGGTTTTAGAATAATCACATCTAAAAAAATATATTTATTTTCTTACAAATATTTAATACTTTTACCTGATGAAAGTATTAGATTTTCCTTTAGTTAAAATAACAATTCCCTTTATATTTGGACTTTTAGTTTCCTATTATTGCCAGCCGCCACTAAAAGCATCTCTCATTTTTCTTGGTTTTTCAACAATCTTGTTTTGTGCTTCGTATTTTATTTCAAAAAGAAATAAAAGAGCAAAAACATTTTTTAGCATCAACAGTTTTCTCATATCCTTTTTTGTTGGGATATGCGTTTTGCTTTTCCACACTGATACTTTTGACAAATCTAATTATACATACTCAAAAACTGTTTTTGAAAACCAGCAGTTCATCACTTTTACTTTAAGAGAAAAACTCAAAAGCAATGATTATAATGACCGATATATTGGCCTTATAAACAGCATTGGTGACAAAGTTTATTCAGGCAGAATTATTGTCAATATTCAAAAAGACAGTTTAAAAAATCCTCTTATTATTGGAAATACAATTAGAGTTGAAACTACTTTACAAAGAACCGTTTCGAGCAAAAATCCAAATCAGTTTGATTATGCAAAGTATTTATCAGACAAACAGATTTACGCACAGTTATATTGCAAAAAGTCAGAAATAAAAGTCAGCAGGACAATTACAAAAGATATTTGGTATTATTCCGGACGTTTGCATTCTACTATTCTCAAAAATTTAGAAAGCGCTCATTTTAATAAAGACGAAATGAATGTTGCACTGGCTCTCATTTTAGGACAGCAGCAGGAAATTTCAGCAGATATAATCAAAGATTATCAATATTCGGGAGCTACACATGTACTTTCTGTTTCGGGACTGCATGTTGGCTTTATAATGCTTTTTATAATATTTGTTTTAAAACCAATTCCAAATACCCGGAAAGGTTCTGCAATTAAATTAGTTACTATTTTAATTTCTCTGGCCGGTTTTGCTGTTATTTCTGGTTTATCGCCTTCTGTATTACGTTCTGTTGTGATGTTCTCATTTGTAGCCATTGGAAATCATTTACGTCGAAGCGGTAATATTTATCACACTTTATTAGTTTCCCTTTTATTGATATTGCTTTTTGAACCGTACTTTTTATTTGATGTTGGATTTCAGCTGAGTTATTTAGCTTTGTTTTTTATTGTTTGGCTTCAGCCGGAATTAAACAAAATCTGGAAACCAAAAAATAAATTTATTCTATATATATGGAACGCACTAACGGTTTCTTTTGCAGCACAAATTGGCACATTGCCCTTGTGCCTGTATTATTTTCATCAATTTCCGGGATTATTTTTTGTAACCAATATTATAATTCTGCCGGTTTTGTCTTTTATAATGATTGCAGGAATTATCGTTATGATATTTGCCATTTTCAAAAGTCCCCCCGAAATATTGGTTTATATTTTTGAAAAAAGCATTTTCATTCTAAATCAACTAATTCATTATGTAGCTTCATTTGAATCATTTGTCATTCAAGGTATCAGCTTTAATTTTTATTACTTGATAACGCTGTATCTTGTAATAATAAGCGCCACAATCTGGTCTCAAAAACCAAGTTACAATAAACTCATTGCAGTATTTATATCAATAATTTTATTTCAATCTGCACTGATTTATACTAAAAGAGAAATTTCAAATCAAAAGGAATTAATCGTTTATAATGTGAAGAAAAATACTTTGATTTCTTCAAGAAATGGAAATACTATTACGCTTTTTGCGAGCGATACAACGAGTAACAAAAGTTCAAAAAGCAATATTTTTAACTCTTACTTAGTTGGTAATTTTAGCGTTTTAAATAAATCTCAAAAACTTAAAAACGTATTATTTTTCAAAGGGCATAAAATTTCTATAATTGACAGTACCGGAATTTATGCAAACAGTATATCTCCTGAAATTTTAATTTTAACTCAATCTCCCAAAATAAATCTAGATCGCGTTTTAACACAGCTGCAACCCAAAATTATTATTGCAGATGGTTCTAATTCATATACACTTCAAAGAATTTGGCAGATAAGCTGTGAGAAAAAAAATATCCCTTTTCATGCCACAGCCGAAAAGGGATTTTATCGATTAAATTAAATCTTTTTTATTCTGGGTTTAAAATTAGATCTGAATTTGTGATCCATGTTTTGACACCACCTGAACTATACGTAAGTTTTCCTAATGTATTAAAGTTGGTTTTTTCTTTTCTAATAGTGGCACTTGCATAACAAACTTCGGGAACATTTTCAACTCCAAAAGCGTTCTTTAATCTTATGTTTTGTTCTCGAACCTCGCTGGCAATATTTGGATCAGACAAATCAAGTCTCACTAAAATCACATTTTTTCTAGACCATTTTTCAAAATCTATAGTTTTAAACACTTCATTTTGCAATGCATCAGAAGCACCTGCCGATGTAAATAAAATCAACATTGGTTTTCTTTGTTCATTGCTGAGATTGATTGCTTCTGTCATGTCGGTTTTCCATTCCAGATTTTGCGATTCTGCTATACAGGCAGTTAAAAATAAAAATAGGGTAAGTAGTTTTCGGCTCATATATATTGGTTTTGGTTTGGGTTAAAGGAACTAAATTAACATAAAACCAACATGAAACAAGAGTCTTTAAAACAAATAGTTAGAAAAAAATACATTAAAATGAAATTCTCTTTTTAAGGTTTAATATTTGAAAAAATCGGAAAAAATACCCTGTTAAAATATTAAATGTATAATATACATTTAAAACTGTTTAAAAAAAATATCCCTTTTCAACATACATTGAAAAGGGATTCTACAAATTAAACTAAGAAACTTAATTTAAATTTATTACTCACTCGGATGCAGGATGTTATTTGATTCTGCAATCCACGATTTTGCCCCTCCTGGCTTATAAGAGATTTTTCCAAGAGCGCTGAAGGTCGTTTTATTTTTTCTTACCGAAGCAATAGCATAGCACACTTCTGGCAGATCCTGAACTCCAAAGGCATTTTTTAATCTAACATTTTGCTCTTTATCTCCATCTGAAGCCGTTTCATCTGATAAGTCTAATTTTACCAGTACAACATTGTCGCGCGACCATACAGCAAAGTCTGGAGTTTTAAAGATTTCGTTTTGAAGATTTTCTGGTACACCTGAGGCAGTGAATAGGATTAACATTGGTTTTTTTTGTTCATTACTAATGGCTATTGCATCAGTCATATTAGTTCTCCACGCAAGAGTTTGTGCCTGAACGAAAAATGAACCTAAAAAAAACAGTAGGATAAGTAGTTTTTTAGTCATATTATATTGGTTTTGGTTAGTATAGCATGACGAAATTAACACAATATTTTAATTATCCAAATTATATCACATTAAAAAATACATTATATGTTTTTTTATACATAAATAAATATATAAATAATAATTTCAAAAACATTATATGAAAACCTTTTCTTACTAAACAAAAAAACTCCTTACATTGCTGTAAGGAGTTTATATATGAATTTATAGTTTTAAATATCTTTTTTAAGATTTTTTAGGATGAACAATACCTTCTGCAACTGTTAACCATGCAGATGGCCCGCCGGCAACATATCCTGTTTTTCCAAGGCCTTTAAAGTTAATCTTTCCGTCTTTTGCTTCAGCACTTGTAAAGAATACTGTTGGAAATCCCTGGATTCCAAAAGCCTGCTGTAATTCATTATTTTGACTCTTTAATTCGGGAGTCTGAGGCACGCCTCTTGGATAATCTAACTCTACAAGAACAACATTATCAGCAGCCCATTTTTTGAATTCTGCCGTTTTCAAAACTTCATTTTGCAAACGAATGCACCATCCGCACCAATCACTTCCGGTAAAGAACATTAACATTGGTTTTTGTTCTTTATTACTTATTGTGATTGCTTCTTTAACATCAGTATACCACTTTAGTTCCTGGGCTTGTCCAGCAAATGCTCCAACTACAAAAAAGGCTATTAATAATATTCTTTTCATAATGTATTATTTTTCGCAAATTTAAACAAAAAATGTATTGAAAAAACAGTTTCTGCTTATTTTACTTCCTGCATTAATCTTCTAATTAACGGCGTTGTAATAATTAAGACAACACCCGCAATTAAAGAATATAATGCTAATTGATAATATCCGTCTGTATAAGCAATAAGTTTAGACATTAACGTAGTTCCTGTATTGGCATCAGACATTTCAGCGCCTAATTTTCCTGCTGCAAACTGCCCGAACGCACTCGATAAAAACCATAATCCCATCATCATTCCAAACAAACGTTTAGGAGACAATTTTGTAATTACAGACATCCCGATTGGTCCAATACATAATTCCCCAAGTGTATACAAAAGATACCCTAAAGCAAATACATCAAGAGAGCTCAACCCATTTGCATCAACAAAAAATCTGGCACTGTAAAAAATGAAGAAACCAGCCGCAAGCAAGATAAATGACAAACCAAATTTAATAACAGTATTTGGTTCAATTTTTCGCTTGTAAAGGAAAATCCACAACAATCCTACTAATGGGCTGAAAATAATAACATAAAGCGAGTTTATACTATTATTTACCACGTTTGGATCAATATTGAAGAATAACAATTTATTTGTTAAGTTATCTTTAGCAAACAACGATAATGACCCTCCAGACTGCTCTGAGATTGCCATAAACATAAAGTATCCAAAAATAAATACAAATGCCGCTAAAAGTTTGCGTTGTTGTTTAGAGTCTTTTATTTGTATCAATTCAAATAGAAAATATCCTACTGCCGCTGCTCCAATTGTATACATGAAATACTCCGTAAAATCAGAGTTGATTACCATTATATAAACTAATGGAATAACAATAAAAGAACCTACATATACCGCGATCTCATAAAGATTACGTTTTTTAGGCGTATGATTTTCTAATGGAGAATTCCCAATTGGCGCTAAATGCTTTTTTGTTAAAAGAAAAGTTATAACACCAATAATCATTACAATTGCTGCAGAAAGAAAACAAAGACTCCAAGAATAGTTCTTTCCTAAATAAATAGGAATCGCTCCTCCAAGCATTCCTCCTATATTAATTCCTGCATAAAATAATCCGTAACCAGCATCACGGCGGCCATCATTTTCATGATACAACTCACCTACCATTGAAGAAACATTCGGCTTAAAAAAACCTGTCCCAATAATAGAAAGTGTTATTCCGTAATAAAAGAAATCATGCGGCGAAGCTGCAATAAGCAAGTTCCCCAAAATCATGACGATACCTCCAAAAAGAAGCGATTTCTTAAAGCCTAGTATTTTATCAGCAAAAATTCCACCGATAAAAGTAAATGCATATACAAAAGCCTGAATTGCTCCATATTGCAAATTTGCTTTTCCTTCCACCAGACCTAATTGGTCTACCATAAAGAAAGCTAAAACACCACGCATTCCGTAGAAACAAAAACGTTCCCACATTTCAACCAAAAACAAGTACCACAATTGTTTTGGGTACTTGCCTTTAAAATTTTGAATTTCTTCTAAAGTAATATTGTTTTCCATTTTATATTTTATCTAACACCGTGCATTAATTTTTTCAATAGTGGTGTTAAAGCAAATAATAAAATTGCCGCAATACCTGTCAGAACAACAAAAACCATAAAGAACTCATATAAATTATGGATTTCAAATCCTGCAAAAATTGGGTTTTGAGCACTAATTTGATGATGATCTAATAAAGACAACTGATCTGCTGTCAATGTGATTTTTTTATCTAAAACTGCCTGAAGATCTATTCCAAGTTCTTTTGCTTTTGCAAATTTATCTCCGGTTGCAGGCAAGATAGAACCTAAAGTTCCTCCTAAAGCATAACCTGATGCATTAGACAAAAAGAATACTCCGTATAACAATGATGCAAAACGTTTTGGTGACAATTTACCCACCAACGACAAACCAATTGGAGACAAACATAACTCAGCACATGTATTTAGGAAATATAATAAGATAAGCCATTTTACTAATAAAAGTCCTGAAGTTCCGATATAAGAAACCTGAGTCGCAATCATAAAGAAACTCACAGAAATTATCACTAACCCAGCAGCTAATTTTACAGGTGAGATTGGCTCTTTGCCTTTAGCTCTTAAAGTATCCCAAAGAACACTAAATGGAACTGCTAAAAACACAACAAACATACCGTTAAAAATTTGAACCATCGATGGCGGCATTGCCCAGCCAAAGAAATGTCTGTCTGTTTGGTTATCAGCAATAAAAGTCAAAGATGAACCTGCCTGCTCAAACGCCGCCCAGAAGAAGATAATAAAGAACGATACAATGTAAATTACAATAATTCTGTCTCTTTCTACTTTAGTCAAAGAAGTATCAGAAATAATCAATCCTGCCAATGCAAGACCACTTGAGTAAATCAAAGTATAAATTAAGTTTTGACCTACCACATAGTGAAAAAAGAACCCTAAAGCAATAAATGCTACTCCTGCCATAGCAAGAGCTTTATTAGAAAAGTTTGCTTTTTGTGATTCTCCTTCTTCAAAATCTGAAGCATCATTTTTTGAAGGAAGTCCTCCTAGCGGTTTTCCTTCTGGAGAAACTACATATTTATTTTTTAAGAAGTAAAAAAGAATTGTACCTAACAACATTGCTGCAGAAGCCGCCATGAATCCCCATCTAAAAGCGTGGATATCTCTAATACCGCCTGCATCTTTAACATCTCCTAATAAAGGACAAATAGACTGACCTAAGAATGCCCCAATGTTAATCCCCATATAGAAAATAGTGAAAGCACTATCTAATTTTGTTTTTTCTTGTTTTGGATACAAACTTCCAACCATACTAGAAATGTTTGGTTTAAAGAATCCGTTTCCAAAAACAATTACTCCTAATGCAGAGTACATAATGATTTTTGCCAGATCTAAATTTGACTCAAAAACGCTTCCGCTGGTAAACAAAAGCATTTGTCCTATTGCCATTAATAATCCGCCTAATAGAATACAATTTCTGTTTCCTAAATAACGGTCAGCAACAAAACCACCCAGCATTGGTGTTAAATAACAAAGTCCAAGGAAACCTCCATAAATTAGAGACGCTTCTTCTTCCTTCATCAATAATGAATTCACAAGAAATAAAGTTAATAAAGCGCGCATTCCATAAAAATTGAATCGCTCCCACATCTCCGTTCCGAATAGTACCCAAAGACCTTTTGGATGCGCAGTTTTTACTTGAGTTTCTCCCATATTTTCATTATTATTTTTAGGTTAATATTGTTTTAGATTATAAATTTTCTTTGATAAAATTGGTCATTTTATTGTAAAGCTGAACTCTCGTTTTTCCGCCATAAATACCATGATCTTTATCTGGATAGATTTGAGAATCAAATTGTTTATTTGCCTGAATTAATGCTTCCATCATCTGCATTGTGTTTTGAACGTGAACATTGTCATCGCCAGAACCATGAATCAATAAGAACTTTCCTTTCAATTTATCAACGTGATTTATAGGAGAGTTTTGATCGTATCCGCTTGCATTTTCTTGTGGAGTCTGCATGTATCTTTCTGTGTAAACACTATCATAGAATCTCCAGTTTGTTACAGGAGCAACAGCAATTGCCATTTTAAATACATCATTTCCTTGGAAAATACAGTTAGATGCCATAAAACCACCATAACTCCATCCGAAAATTCCAATTCTTGAAGCATCAACATATGGATAAGCACCAATTACTTTTGCTGCATCGATTTGATCTTCAACTTCGTATTTTCCTAATTCTTTTTGAGTCACTTTTTTGAAATCAGCCCCTTTGTAACCTGTACCTCTTCCGTCAACGCAAGCCACAATATAACCTTGCTGCGTTAATGAAAGAAACCAATAATCATTAGAGTTATTCCATTGATTCGCCACCTGCTGCGATCCCGGACCTGAATATTGGAACATAAAAACTGGATATTTTTTTGAAGGGTCAAAATCTTTTGGTTTTAAAATCCATGCATTAAGTTCATTCCCTTTTGCAGTTTTTAAAACAAAGTATTCTTTTGAAGGAAGGTTATACGCTTTTAATTTATCAGCAAGAGCCTGATTATTTTCGATAACCTGAATTTCTTTTCCAGTTTTAGCCTCGTTTAAAGTATAAGTTGTAGGCTGTGTATTACTTGAGAAAGTTGTAATAAAGTATTGGAAATTTGGACTGAAAGTAGCCTCACTTGTTCCTGTTTTTGAAGACAAACGCACTTTATTTTTTCCGTCTAAACCAATTCTGTAAAGATCTCTGTTAATAGAACCATTTTCTGTAGACTGATAGAAAATCGTTTTTGTTTTTTCGTCAAAACCATAGTATGAAACTACTTCCCAGTTTCCTTTTGTAACTTGATTTTTAAGTTTTCCGTTTTTATCATACACATAGATATGATTAAAACCGTCTTTTTCACTGGTCCAGATAAAACTGTTGTCTTTTAAGAAAGTCAAATTATCAGTTACATCTACATAAGCTTTATCTTTTTCATTCAAAACTACTTTTGCTGTCGCTGTATTTCCGTCAACAAACAATAAATCTAAATTGTCTTGGTGACGGTTTAAAACCTGTACACAAAGTACATTTGCATCATTTGTCCACTGCATTCTTGCAATATAGAAATCATTGTAGTTACCTAAATTTACTTTTTTTGCAGTTCCTGCAGCTACATCATATATATGTAATGAAACTTCTGAGTTTTTTTCTCCAGCTTTAGGATATTTAAAAGTTTCAATTTTTGGATATAAATCTTTATGAAAAATTGACATTGAAAACTCAGGAACCTGGCTTTCGTCAAAACGAATGTAAGCTACTTTTTTACTGTCTTTGCTCCAGTCAAATGCACGCACAAAAGCAAATTCTTCTTCGTAAACCCAGTCAGTAATACCGTTAATTACAGCATTTTTCTTTCCGTCTGTAGTAATTGGTGTAGATTTTTTTGATGCTACATCATATACATATAAGTTATTTTTTTTTGCGTAAGCGATTTTAGTTCCGTCAGGTGAGAAAGTTGGCTCTTGAATTTGAAAATCAACAAGTTTAACCAGAGATTTTGCTGCGATATCGTAAAGGTAATAATCAGCAGTAAAAGAGTGACGGAAGATTTTAGTAGAATTACAAGCAATTAAGATTTTTTTTTCAGAAGCATCGAAGGTGTAGCTGTCAATTCCGTCGGCAAGTTCTTTATGGTTTTTAGTATCAACAAGATTCGATACTTTTTTGAGCGTAGCAAAATCGTATAAATCGATCTGCATACTTCTGCTCGCCTGGTCAACATTTAAAACAGTATATTGATTTGTATTTTTCAGCGATTGCAGTTCATCCATCCCTTTAGCCCGGAAAGTACCGCCAAAAACATTTTCGACAGTTATTTTTTGCTGTCCAAAAACGACCGCAGTTAAAAATAAAAGTACTGCAGTAAATTTACTTGTATTCATTAGAATTATTTTAAATATAAAAAGAGCCCAATTTTAATAAAAAAAATAAACATAATACACATTTTAAGTGTTAAATGTTAAAAAAAATAACGATTGCGTACTTTCATGTCTGAAATAGATTGCAATCAAAACTCTTAAAATAGTATCTTTGCGGCAACATTATTATTTAATATATTGAGAATGAACAACGCTGTTGCCGGATTTTCTAAATTATCCAAAAAAGAAAAAATTAACTGGATCGCCAATGAATATTTTTCGACTCCTGAAGAGGCCTTAAATATTATAAGAAATTACTGGAATTCAGACGAAAAGCTCCAACAGCTGCATGATGAATTTATTGAGAATACGATTACCAATTTATATATTCCGCTTGGGGTTGCTCCAAATTTTTTGATTAATGGGAAGTATAAAACGATACCAATGGCCATTGAAGAAAGTTCTGTTGTGGCCGCAGCCTCAAAAGCAGCCAAATTTTGGGCTTCACGCGGAGGCTTTAAAGCCACTATAATTGATACCGAAAAAATTGGTCAGGTTCATTTTAATTTTAATGGTGATGCCGAAAAATTACAATCGTTTTTCCAGCAGATAAAACCTAAGTTTTTTTCTGAAACACAAAGCATTACCAAAAACATGCAGGAACGCGGCGGCGGTATATTAGATATTCAATTAAAAGACAAACGAAATTTACTTGAGAATTACTATCAGCTTCATGCCACTTTTGAAACTAAAGACAGCATGGGCGCTAATTTTATCAATTCATGCTTAGAGCAGTTCGCATCTACTTTAAAAGAAGAATTTCAGCATTCTGATTTATTTTCTGAAGAGGATACATTAACTGTTATCATGAGTATTTTATCGAATTATGTACCTAACTGTTTAGTTAGAGCCGAAGTTTCATGTCCAATTGAAGATTTAGCCGAAAAACATATCCAAAATCCACAGGAATTTGCAGAACGCTTTGTTCAGGCTGTTCAAATTGCCGAAATTGAGCCTTTTAGAGCTGTAACACATAATAAAGGTATCATGAATGGTGTTGATGCTGTTGTACTGGCTACAGGAAATGACTTTCGAGCTGTAGAAGCCGGAGTTCATGCTTATGCTTCAAAAAACGGTCAATATGCAAGTTTATCACATGCAAAAATTGAGAACGGAATTTTTACATTCTGGCTTGAAATTCCTTTAGCACTAGGAACCGTTGGCGGCCTGACTTCACTGCATCCATTAGTAAAATTATGCATGGAAATGCTTGAAAAACCTTCTGCAAAAGAGTTAATGGAAATTACTGCCGTAGCAGGTTTAGCACAAAATTTTGCAGCATTGCGTTCTTTAACCACAACAGGAATTCAGGAAGGACACATGAAAATGCACTTAAATAATATCATCAACCAGTTTGAAGCTACAGACGAAGAACGTCATTTGATAAAAGCACATTTTAAGAAAACTGCTGTTTCACATAGTGCCGTAGTTGAATTCATTGAAAGTTTAAGAAAATAATTAGAAGCTGATCCCGCTATTCGCTGCAATCTTTTCCTTTTTAAAGAAAAAAGCAAAAGGATTTCCACTTCTATCGGGGCTAAAAAATACGTATGTCAACAACCTTTTACAGTAACGGAAAATTATTCATCTCTGGAGAATATTTAGTATTAGATGGCGCAGATGCATTTGCACTGCCAACAAAATTTGGTCAGGATTTAGTTGTAACAAAAGGAGAAAACCAAATAATAGAATGGAAAAGTTATGACTACGACAAACAGCTTTGGTTTGAAAATGTAATTTCATTTGATGAAGTTATAAACAATATAGATTCTGAAGTTGAAACTGTAAAAACCACTTTAATTAATATCCTGCACGAAGCTTATCTTTTAAATCCTGAATTTATTAAGCAGTCAAAAGGATACAGAATAACAACGAATCTTACTTTTCCAAGAAATTGGGGATTGGGAACATCTTCGACCTTGATTAATAATATTGCGCAGTGGACCAAAATTAATGCTTTTACACTGCTTAAAAACAGCTTTGGAGGCAGCGGTTATGACATAGCCTGCGCGCAGAACAATACTCCTATTTTATATAGAATAGAAAATAATTTTGTTGAACCGGTTATTTTCAATCCGGACTTTACAGAAAACATTCACTTTGTTTATCTCAACAAAAAACAAAACAGTAAAACTGCTATACAAGCTTATAACAGACACAAAGACCAAAATCTAGCAAAGAGTGTTGCCGAAAACAATAAAATAACTAATGCTATCCTGAACGCTAAAACCTTAAAAGAATTTGCCTACGCAGTAGAAAAACATGAAATTCATTTAAGTAATATTATGGAGATAAAAACAATTAAAGAAATTGCGTTTCCTGATTTTAATGGTACTGTTAAAAGTCTAGGTGCTTGGGGAGGAGACTTTGTAATGGTGGTTTCAAAAGAAAATCCTAAGGATTATTTTACATCAAAAGGATATGATGTTATTCTCTCTTATGATGAAATGATTTTGCAGGAGTAGTTATCAATATCAATAAGCGTAATTAAAAATTTACTTTTTGATCATTTTCAACTGGTTCAGATTCTAAACGTCTTACTTTTTCATTTTCCTGCTCGTTAGACTCTATAAGTGTATTATGCAGACGTTCAGCCATTTTCTCAATACTGTTTGTAATAGAGTCGTATACCAGCTCCATTCTGCGGTGTTTTTCTTCTTTTACAGCTTTCAAAACATCTTCTACAAAAACCTTATCGTATTTTTCAGCTACAGAGTCACGGGTATTGGTTAGCCTGATAACGTAATCGTTACTTAAAATTGTTACCTTAAAGTGTTGTTCTTCGTTACTTAAATAATATTTACCACCCAATTCATCAACATTGATGTCGGTAGTGCTAACTTTTAAAAGCTCCGTAATTATTCCAAAAATGTGATTTTCAATTTTAGAATATACCTTTGGTTTTCTTCTTAAAAATTTAAACTTATAAAACATTAAATGTTTGATTATTAAAGTATTTGTTTATAATTCTCTCAGAACTTGCATTAACAAATGTTTGTTAAAATTTAGATTTGTTAGAACAAAAATTCCGACAAATTAACTGTAATATTTTTATAATCACAAATTTTTAAGGTTATATTTCCATAATTCCCATATAGTTAAGTAAATTACATAAAACATTTACTACAAAATCATTTTGCTAAAACATTATATACAGAAAAACCCGAAACATTCAGCTGAACGTTTCGGGTTTTTCTTTTATTTATTTTACTAAAACTTTCGGTTAGTAATTAAATTGCAATCTGTTATCTTCAATTTTAGCATTGTTTTTCAACGCTGGTAAAATTCTTCCTGCATCAGATGCGCTTTGAGCTTTTACTTTAGCAACATATTCTGCATGGTTTGTAAGGGCTGGAGCTTTTACAGTTTTGATATTTTTCACTACATAAACTCCTGTATTTCCTTCAATTGGAGCAGAAAGTTTGTTAGCGGCTAAAGCAAATGCAGTACCTACAACTTGTGGCTCTTGTCCAACTCCGCCTGGTAAAACAGGGTTTTCTAAAGTAACATCTGCAGCTTGTTGTACAGCTACACCAGCACTTTTAGCAACAGCTTCGATGCTTGAACCTGTCATTTTAGCTTTTAAGATTTCAGCTTTTTTCTTGTTTTTCAAGATTGGTTCAACATAAGGTCTAGCCATAGTAACAGAAACTAAACCAGATTTGTTTTCTCCTTTGTATTGAGCAATAACGTGTCCGATATTAGCTAATTCAAAACGTTTAACGTCACCTTTATCAGTTTCTTTATCAAATGCCCATCTAACGATGTTTCTTTGAGCTCCTAATGGTCCAAACTGCTCGTCCATAGCTTTTGCAGAAACCGGGCCTTCAACTTTTAAACCTAATTCTTTTGCAGTAGCAGCGAAATCTTTATCAGCTGCTTCCATTTCGAATTTAGTAGCTAATGTAAATACTTTATCAGAAGTAGCTTCAGAAGGCTCGATTTTTTGAGCAATTGTAGCTAAACGAATTCCGTCTTGTTTGTCAGTAATTTTAATAACGTGGAAACCGAATGGAGTTTCTACTAAACCAACTTTTCCAATTCCGTTGTTGAATACAAAATCATTGAATGGTTTTACCATTTGGCCTTGACCAAAATATCCTAAATCACCACCTTGCTGAGCAGATGAATCATCAGAACTTGTAAAAGCAAGCATCATGAAGCTGTCAGGGTTTGACTGAACTTGTGCTAAAATTTCTTCAGCTTTAGCTTTAGCTTCTTCTTTAGTTCTTTTTTCTTTTTGGTTTGGTGTTTGAGAACCTTCATAACCAATTAAGATATGACTTGCTTTAGCGTTAACACCAGCTTTAAATCCTAAAGATTTAGAAATTGCATAGTATTTTCCGTAAACATAAGGACCGTAAATTGCACCAGCAGGTAAGCTGAATAATTTATCAGCATCTACAGCTGGAAGAGCATTTTTAGGAACATAAGTAGAATCGTAAGGAACATCAGAATTTGCATTTACAAATTCAGCAATGTTTGTTGCGTTTCTAAATCCTGGTAATGTATCGTTTTTACCTGTTTTTGCATTGTAAACAACACTTCCAGATAATAAGGCAGTAATTTTAGCTTTAATATCAGCCTCATCTTGTTTTGATGCTTTATCTTCAACTAAAACGTATTGAATTTCACGAGTTTCATCAGCTTTGAATTTCTTCTCGTTTTTCTTCATATAATCTACGATATCTGAATCAGAAATTTTTACTTCACTATCTTTAATAGAAGAGTATAACGCTCCAGCGTAAGCAAAGTTTACTTTGTTAGCTTCCATTTCATACTTTAACTTTCCTTCACTAGCAGTTGTGTAAAGTCCAGATTTTACTAAAGTATTATAGATTTGAAATTTTGCGTTTAATTCAGCATCTTTTTCTTTATCAGAAATATATTGTGCTGCTTCAGGATTTGCTTTAAAGTAGTCTTTAAATTTAACTACATCAAAAACTCCTGCTGCGTTTAAAAACATAGGGTTTTTACCAATATTTGGGTCTGATTTTAAAACTTCAATTAAGTGTTTTTCACCAACTCTCAATCCTAATTTATCAAACTGAGCTGATAATAATGCGATTGAAACTTCTTGATCCCAAACTCTGTTTGCAGCTTCAGTGGAAGTAATTCCTTGACCACTTTTTTCAAGATTACTAACTTTAACTCTAAAGTCTTCAAATGAAATATCTTTTCCATCGATGCTTCCTACATCTTTTGAACTTTGACTAAATGTTCCTTTACCGATTAGATCTTGTATTATAAATGCAAATAATGCAAGTGCAATAACTCCTATCAATAAAGCGGAACGCTGTCTAATTTTTGCTAAAACTGCCATTTTTATTATCGTTAATTTTATATTCAGTTTGCGAAAATACAATTATCTAGTTAATAACAATACAACTAGCGTTTTATTTTACACAATTTTTTTTAATTATTTAAAAATTTACTCTTTTATTGTCATTTTGACCAATTCAATTTTCTTGTTTGAAGCCTGTTCTATCTTAAAATGGAACCTGTCAATCACAATTTTATCTCCTTTTTGTGGTATTTCTTTGGTAGAATTTACAATAAAGCCTCCTAATGTTCCATATGAATCTTCTTCGGGAATCATGAGTTTGTAGGTTTCATTTAGATATTCGACATCTAAGCGTGTAGAAAACAAATATTTACCTTCACCTAAATCCTGTTCTATCAATTCTTCATCTAAATCGTGCTCATCTTCAATTTCACCAAAAAGCTCTTCAACGATATCTTCAATTGTTACAATTCCGGAAGTTCCTCCATATTCATCTAAAACTACTGCAACGTTTTTTCGCTTTTTAATCAAAATATTTAAAGCGTCTTTTATTAAGATCGTTTCCGGAACAAATTCAACAGTCATTAAAACAGATTTTATGGTCTGCGGTTTTTTAAATAAATCGAATGAATGTACATAACCTACAATATCATCAAGGGAGTTTTGACTTACTACAATTTTTGAATATCCGGTTTCTATAAAAAGCTCTTTTAAATCTGTAACACTGTCAAATAAATCTATTGCTACAAGTTCTGTTCGAGGTGTCATAATATCACGCGCTTTTACTCCTGAAAACTCTAAGGCATTTTGAAAAATCTGAATCTCAGAATCGACTTCATCATCATCTTCAACTGAACTCATTTGTTCTGTAATATAATTACCAAGTTCAACTTTACTAAAATACAATTGTACCTGATCGCCTTCTGTTTTAAAAAACTTCCTTAAAATAAAATCAGATATCCAGATAAAGAACGTAGAGACGTAGTAAAACAGCCTGTAAAAAAGATAAGCCGGAACGGCAAAAATCTTAATTAAGGAATTGGCATAGATTTGAAAAAAAACTTTCGGAAAAAACTCTGCTGTAATCAGAACTATAAAAGTCGAAATTAAAGTTTGAACTAAAATAGTGGTTACGTCTGAAAAATGAAATCCAAGACCTGTTATCCATTTCAGGACAACATCTCCCATATAAAATCCATAAACTACAAGTGCTACATTGTTTCCAATAAGCATTGAAGCTATAAATTTTGAAGGATTTTCGGTAAGTTTTGTTAGAATTTGAGACAGAAAATTATCTTGTTTTTTTTCAATTCCAAGATAAATTTTATTTGAGGAAATAAAAGCTATTTCCATTCCTGAAAAAAATGCTGATAGTATTAAACACAATATTATAATACTAATTTCCATTTTTACTGTTTTTTATTTCGATCGTTATATTTATTAAGAAACCTTCTCCTGAAGAAAAACATAAAAACAGCCATTCCTGCAATAACAAAACTCAAAGGGTAGGCTTCGTTATTTTCGGTAAGCTTTATTACTCCATCATAGATAAAGTAAACTGCAAATAAGATGTAAACGTATTGTGTGTATTTTAAATATCCCATAATTATAATTCTTCGTCTGATTCAAATTCACCGCTTATTCGCTGCGAATTAATCACTTTAAAGTCTTTGCTAAAATCAATTCCCTGACCAAAAGAAACTCCTTTAGCATCTGTAAGTTTAAATTTTCTTTCTGTGTAAAACCACTCATTTTTTTGATCAAAAAACATTTGTTCTGTTTCCAAAACCTGTCCCGCTTCTGAGGTAATTTTAACTTTTCCCTGTAAATCTATTATACTTGTATTTTTATAGGATACAGCATAATTTGATCTAATAAAGGTACGCTTTTGTTTTTTGTCGTATAAAGTAACATCAATTCCTTTTGGAAATTCTGTAAAAGGGAATTCAAGATTAGAATAATCAAGCATTTTTGAGCTTATCAAAACTCCTGTTATTTTACCAGAATCTGTGTATTTGATATTCACAGTATCGGCATCACTTGCCGGAACAAACTCTGAGAAGTTAATTTTTTGAACTTCTTTAAAATTACTTTCGCATCCAAAAAACAGTGTCACAGCAATAACTGTGACAACGCTTGTAATATATCTCTTTGGTAAATTCATTTGCCAAATGTAATAAATTGTAATGAGCTTATAAAAACATATATTTTTATGTTTAGTTGAATTTGCTCTTCACAAACCATTTATCATTAAATGAGAATCCTACACTAAAGTTTACATAATTTTCCTGAACCAGGTTTGAAGAAACTGTTCCTTTTTTACCAAATTCAATTCCTATGTTTACATTAGAAAAATATCCCGGAATTGGAATTCCAGCTCCTAAAGTCATCCCTACATCTTTAATTGATTCGTTGTTAACAATTAAACCAATTTTCTCGTATTTCAAACCTGCACGATATGTAATTCTGCTTAAATAACTTGTAAAAGAGGTGTAATTTGGAATGTAGTAACCTCCAATTGCATATTTAGCATAATTCTCGTATCGAACGTTATCCATTGCATTGTAATAGTTTGTCAGCTGTCCTTCTCCCTGAAAAGCCAATGTAGTACCTACTAACCATTTTCTTGACTCACCAATACCTGCTCCAATAATTACTCGGCTCGGAAGTTTTAATTTAGTAGTTGATGCAGGATATGCATAAGGGTCCGGATCGCCGCTTACATTAATTTCTCGTACATTTTCAGAATTTAAATTACTTGAAAATGTATAACTCAAACTTGTAAACAGGTTTACTTTTTTATAAATCTTTGTCTGGTACATTGTACCTAAATCAAAATTAGCTCCGGATAAAGTAGAAGCATTTGATTCTGATGTACCATTTTGAACACCGGTTACCTGCTCTATACTTGTTGTTGTAATTTTTCCAAAGTTATATTGAACATCAGCTCCAATAGTCCAGTGCGGTTTAATTTTATAACCTACACCAAAATATACTTTATTAATACCGCCTTTTCCGCTTAACTGAGAACTTACAGCTCCTTCTGTCGCAGTATTATCATCTAAAATTTTATATCCAACAGATGATAATGGAATTAAACCAAACGATACTCCAAATTTTCCAACTGGAATTCCAACAGCTAAATAATCAAAAGTTGTTCTTTGTGCTTTTGCAGATCCAGTATTCGATTTTAATGTCGAAGTTCCAAAAGTTCCTCCTACTGTAAAAGTAGTCTGCATTAAACTGGCATAACTTGCTGGATTTTCAATATTCAAGTGAATACTATCCTGCTCAACAGCAACGCCCGCCATAGATCTGTACTCTAAAGTTCCTTTAAACTTGATATCTCCAATTCCATAAAAAGAATATGGCGATGCAGTACCTTGCTGAGCAAATGAAACGAACGATATAAGCAAACAAGCACTTATTATAATTTTTTTAATCATTGTCGATTTTATATTGATATGTTTGGCTCAAACTCTCCAGAAGGAAATTTGAATTGGCAAATATGGTATTTTTTAATCGTTTAGCCAAAAATTCTGCATCGCCTCCCGTTAAAATTATTATAAAATTTGAAAAGTTCGAGCGATATTCATCGATAAAACCGTCAATCTCATAGACGAAACCATTCACAACACCAGAATGAATCGCCTGTGCGGTTGAATCTCCAATGTAAGAATGGGGCTGATCTAAAGTAAGCAAAGGGAGTCTGGCTGTGTAATTGTGTAAGGTTTCGTAACGCAAACGAAGCCCTGGAGAGATTGCACCGCCCAGATAATTATCGTTTTCGTCGATAAAATCGTAGGTAATGCAGGTTCCGGCATCTATAACTAATCGATTTTGTTTCGGAAACTGCAGTGTTGCTCCGGCAGCCAAAATCATTCTGTCGATTCCTAAAGTTTTTGGTGTTGCATATTTATTATGAAACGGGAAAATATCTTCGTGTGTAAAAAAATGAACATTTAACTGTTTTTCAAAACTCAAAAAAGATTGTTTTTCGACATCTCCAACCGAGGCAACAACCAAATCTGAGCAGTTTGGAAATTTTTCTAAAATTTTTTCAATTCTTTTTTCAAGCTCATTTTTTTCAAAAACGAAATACTCCAAAACACTACTCCCTTCAAAGACAGCAGCTTTAATTCTGGTATTTCCAACATCGACAGTTAAAATCATTTTTCTTTTTTGTTTTTGCGAAGATACGAATTGATTTTTTTTCTAAAATGTTTTGGATAAACGGAAAATGATTCTATCTTTGCACCCGCATTGAGCACAAGACGGTACCTTAGCTCAGATGGTAGAGCAATGGACTGAAAATCCATGTGTCCCTGGTTCGATCCCTGGAGGTACCACCAAAACCCGAATAGCAATATTCGGGTTTTTTGTTTTTATTATTTTCGGAAAAATTTAAACCGAAAAGTAAAAAACAATAGCCCACAGATAACACAGATTATACAGGTTTTTAAAAATCATTTTAATCTGTATAATCTGTGGCTAAAAAAAAGTTCGCAAAGCTTTATATTGATAAAGCTTTGCGAACTTTGCGTTTTTACCTTGCGGTCTTTGCGGTTAAAAAACCTAGTCTAAAAAATCTTATTGATGGAACACAGAAACCGCCGGGAAATAATATCCTGAAAAACTTACTGTTCCTGTTTTAGCTCCAGAATCTCCATTGAATAAATAAAGGTTATTGATCGCAAAATTTGCTCCATATCCTTCGTTTACTGTATTAATTACTAAAGTGTTTTTCTTTTTATCATATCCAATTCCCGCTCCATATAATATATTAGAATCTGTTAATGTAACAAAAGGCGAAGCTAATGAAGAAACATCTCCGTTATATTTATAAATTTCTTTACCACCGCTCCAGCTTCCATTTTTGGCAATGAAAACAGCATTTTTTGCAGCTGTAATAGATCCCGGATGCCAGGCTCCCCAGCTTCCGTAAGCCTGAAAACCTAATGCGATTTCTTTTACCTCAAGAGTATTAGAGTCTATATTGATAAGTTTTGTTCCGCCTGCGGCCCATACTTTTTTATCATCAGTAACAGCAAATCCCAGAACCATTCCTGAAATTGTTTTTTCGACTGCTAATGTTGTAGCATTAATTACAATAACCCCTTTTGATGCCGACAATGCAAAAATGAATCCGTTAACTTTTACAATGTCTCCTACCTGACCTGTAATTCCTTCAACTTGTCCGTTTAATTCCATTGTATTCAAATTAAGTTTGAATATTCCTTTTCCAGAAGTAAGCAAAGCCTGATTTTCATCAATTCCAACTATCGCACGCCAGTCGTTTCCACCCTGAGCCGGAATTCTTTTTTCTTCTTTAAGCGAATAAGCATCTGCAACTACAACCGGTCCGCCGACTTTAGACACCAAGAATAGCTTTTTATTAAAGACAGTTCCAAACTCTAAAGTTGACGATTCTGGTTTTAAATCTTTATCTGGATTTACTTTTACAAAAACACTGTCTTCTATTGCTTTTGTATCGTATCTGTAAAACCCAACTGTTCCTGTTCCATGCCCAAACCATCCTTCATTAATCATAAAGAATCCGTTTTCATAAGCTCCAAATGTGTGAATATCGTAAGTTAGAGATACGTTTCCGCCATTGTTTTTAGCAGTCATCGTAATTTTAAAATCTCCTCTTGTTTCTGGTTTAAAAGTATATGTCGAATCAGATCCTACAACATTTCCGTTTACTGCCCATTCAAATGAAACATTATTTCTGTCTTTTATTTTTGAACTCAGCTGAAGTGTTTTTCCAATTGTCAAAGTATCTTTTAACTGCTGTTCTCCCTTGATTACAGGCGCCGCCGTAAAATCATCATCATTATTACATGAAGTTACCAGCATCATTAAAGAAGCAATGGCGATTAATTGCTTAGAAAAAAAATTGTTTCTCATTATTAAATATTTAAAAAATTATATTACTTAAATGTTTAAATCCAGTGCACTAAAAACTATGTTTCTGGAGCAATGACATGTTTAATGATTTTTTTGATAGAGAAAAGGAAACGTCAAGAAGAAAAAAACACTCAAAAAGAAACTGTTTTTAAGATATCGCATTTGCAGAAAAAAAAACTCATAAACTTATTTAGCTTACGAGAATAGAATGATCAAACAATACTCATTATCACTTAGAGTGAAAAAGTATTATTCTTAATTCAAGCTTCAATCCCCGAAAGCTGTTATTACTATAAAAATGGCAGGTCTTCTGACTTGCTCCCTACACCCAGCCTTCCCTTTCGAATTGAAAAGTGACATATTAAAGGGTTTCAGTTAATGAGCTTACAGCTGCGGGACAGTTTTGGATTTGCACCAAATTCCCTTTTAATGTCATATTTAATCAAACATGACAACCATTTTCTGATTTAAATTTTGAGCTGCAAAACTAGTGTTTTCTTTTTTGAAATCCATGCATCCTTATACTATATAAGGGTTTAGGCACACCTGCATTCTATGATATATTTCTAATTATTAAGTATTGACTGATTAAAAATGTATTATTAACAATTAATTAGTTTTTGTTAAAAAAGTATCAACTAAATAAAAAAATATCTTATATATTCGTAAAATCGTATTTTATTTTTTTATTCATTATTAAATCAACAGAACGTTTTATGAGCAAAACTTCTACTAAAGGCATTTGGAAAGTAATTTCGGCCTCTTCTATGGGAACAATGATTGAATGGTACGATTTCTATATTTTTGGGAGTTTGGCCGTTGTAATTTCAACTAAATTCTTTCCGAGTGATAATCCAACAGCAGCGTTTTTATCTACATTAGCCACGTTTGCCGCCGGATTTGTTGTCAGACCTTTTGGCGCTTTATTTTTTGGACGATTGGGAGATATTATCGGCCGAAAATATACTTTCATGGCTACTTTATTATTAATGGGAGGTTCTACTTTTTTAATAGGCTGTATTCCAAGTTATGAAACCATTGGTTTTCTCGCGCCTCTGTTAGTTTTGATTCTGCGTTTATTGCAAGGTTTGGCTCTTGGCGGAGAATATGGCGGCGCAGCGACTTATGTTGCCGAACATGCTCCGGCTGGGCAAAAAGGATATTGGACATCGTGGATCCAGACTACTGCAACGGTTGGTTTATTTATTTCTTTGATGGTTATTCTGGCTACCAAAAATGTACTTTCGGCCGAAGCTTTTGATTCATGGGGATGGCGTGTTCCTTTTTGGGTTTCTATTGCAATGGTGGGAGTTTCATATTTAATTAGAAAAAATATGGACGAATCACCGGTTTTTGCAAAAGCTAAAAAGGAAGGAACAACAAGTACAAATCCTTTAAAGGAAAGTTTTGGAAACCGATACAATTTAAAGTTTGTTCTCTTGGCATTATTTGGCGCAACAATGGGACAGGGTGTTGTTTGGTATACTGGACAATTCTATGCTATGAGTTTTATGAAAACGGTTATGAATGTAGATTCTTCACAAGTTGACAGTTTACTTGGAATTGCATTATTGATAGGAACACCTTTTTTTATTGTTTTTGGATGGCTGAGTGACAAAGTTGGCCGTAAATACATTATGATGTTCGGTATGTTACTGGCTATTTTATTCTACAGACCTATATATAAAATGATGTACAACACAACTGATGTGAGTTACAAAACCGAAATTGTAGAACAAACCTCTCAAAAGATCGAAAAAGCAAAAAATAATGATGTAATTACCACGATTTCAAAAACCTATACTGATGGAACTACGTATATCGAAAAGAAAACAGATTTTGCTGATAAGAAAAAATCTCAAAGCAGTGTTACTATAAATATCAATTCTGGCGATGAATGGACTTTAATTTTTTTAGTTTTCATTCAGGTTTTATTTGTTACAATGGTTTATGGTCCAATTGCAGCGTTTTTAGTTGAAATGTTTCCAACTAAAATCAGATATACTTCTATGTCACTTCCTTATCATGTAGGAAATGGAATTTTTGGAGGTCTGCTGCCGGCAATTTCGACTTATTTTGTAACTCATGCAAAAGTAGCCGGAAAAAGCGATTTTTATCTTGACGGACTTTGGTATCCTATTATTATTGCGTCGATCTGTTTCGTAATTGGAATGATTTACATAGACAATAAAAACAAAATTAATCATCTTTAACATTTAAGAACATGAATACAATCAAACAAGCTTTAGGCGTTTTATGGGTTATTTTGGCAGTTGCGGCCGCTTACTTCTGCGTGTTTGAATTTGGCTTACCTAAATTATTATCAGATCAGCAAGATGATTTAGTCTTTGGTATTATTATTCTTTTTATCCTCACGCCTCTTATTGTTTTAGGCTTAGGAACATTTGGTTATTTTGCTGTTATTGGAGAGTATAACCATAAAAAGAAATAACAGAAACAATAAACAACTAAACCAGAAAAGGGCTGTCTATTTTTCAATAGAACAGCCCTTTCACATTACTAACCAAACCAAATTTTTAATCTGTTTAGAGATATATTTTCAATGTTTATTTTTTAATAAACTTCATTACCTGTATTTTACCATTTTCATCTGAAGCTTTTACGATATACAAACCTGTTTGTAATTCACTTACGCCAAATTGAAAATCAACATTTCCGTTTGAAGCAAAGCTTTTTACAAATTGTCCTGAAACTGAATAAATCTGAACTTTTGAAACTGCGGTACTTAAAGTGAAATGATTTGAAACCGGATTTGGATATAAATTCACCGTGCTTCCTTTTTCAAAATCTTCGATAGCTAAATTGGCAGTTTTGTTTCCATAAATTCTATATTCACCTGCAGGTAAATTTATCGGAGCATTTACATCAGTAACATTTATTGTAGTATTATCCATTAAATTGTACCAAGTTCCTGCATACGGAAAACCTGTCGAAACGTTTTGCGCTGTAACGTCAAAATTGGCTAAAATCAAAACGTCTTTTAATTGTGCCGAAGTTAAACCTGCATTGGTTATTTTAATGTTTACTGTAAGCGAATTAGAATTTGGAATTGTTGAAGTTCCTAAAAAAACAGGTTCTGCCTTTTTTAGTGTAATCATCTTAGCCCAATCGTTGTAAATTTTATTACGGTTTGAATTTCCTAACCAGTTATTTACCCACTGAGGCTGTGGTTTGGTATCTAGTTTACAATCTCCGCCTGTACTATCTGAATCTGTATTTACAGAATTATCATTACAGGTAAAAATTGAACTCTCCCAGCCCAGTTCTCCAAAGTGCCAAATCATTTTTGGTCCTGGAACTAATAATGAAACTGCTCCAATTGCCGACATTCTGGATAAAGCGGTATTTAATGTTTTTACATTATAAGCACTGTTTGAAGCTCCGTATTGCACATTTTTATACATCAAACGTTCTTCGTCATGACTTTCGGCATAACCTATTAAACGGTTTGCAGCAAAACCACGATTGGCACTTGACATTTTCGAAATATTACTTTCAGAAGCATACCCCATAGACAATTGATTGTAAGGATCTGTCATTTTACCCCACATCATAACTCCTTTACTTGGAGTTTCTGTTACTCTGTAATCGGCCCATTGTTTTTCTTCGGCTTCAGTTCCTAAATGCTCAAAAATGGTATAATGCGTTGGATCCAGACTCCATGAATAATCAGCATATTTCTTTAAAATATCTACCCTGTCTTGCTGGTATGCATTTGTACAAGATTGATCTGAGGCTGTACAAGCCTGTGTAAATCCTTTTGTTAAATCCCATCTAAAACCATCAATTTTATATTCCTGAATCCATTGCTTAATTACACGCTCTACATAATATTGTGTTCTTGTTGATTGATGATTAAAGTCTTCTCCAACACTAAATGTATGTTTTGCAACTGTATTAAAGTATGGATTTTCGGCTGTTGGTGAACCAAAACCATCACCGTCAGGATCGTTCATCCACATTCTAACCATTGGATTTCTTCCGAAAGCATGATTTAAAGCCACATCAAGAATAACGGCAATTCCGTTTTGATGACATACATCTATTAGTTCTTTTAATTTATCCGATGTTCCATAAAACTTGTCCAAAGCCATGTGAAAAGAAGTATTATAACCCCAGCTTTCATTACCTTCAAATTCCATTACCGGCATTAATTCGATAGCGTTTATTTTAAGGTTTTTGAAATAATCGATTTTGTCAATTATACTTTGGTAATTTCTTGCTGCATCAAAATCTCGAACCAAAACTTCATAAATAACCAGTTTTTCTTTTTCGGGCTTTGTAAAATTAGTTACCTGCCAATTATAAGGAGTCTGACCAGTTTTTAGAACCGTAACTTCAAACTGCTGTCCTGCTGGATAAGCTGGTAAATTTGGATAAGAAGATGCCGGAATCCACGGATCATCATACGGAGACAAAACCAAAGTAGAATAAGGGTCGGCCGTTTTTACTAAAGATGGAGAACCGGTAAGAGGTGAAGCATCTACAACCCAATACTGATAGGTATTATTTACTCCCGAAACCAATCCGGTTAATTCTAACCAAAATTTTCCCGAAACAGGATCTTTTTTCATGGCATACGCCGAAGTTGGCTGCCAGTTATTGAAACTTCCGGCAACGTAAACAAAATCTTTTAAAGGAGCATCAAGAACCAATGTTGCTTTTGAAGTATCATTGGAATTATAATTAATTCCATCAACTAATCCTGCAGGCATTGTTTGAGAAACTGTGTTTGGATTTACCACAACTGAAAACTTTTTTACAATTGTAGTCGATCCCTGAGTTACACTCAATTCATACGTTTGATTATTAGTAACATTTATATGAGAATAAGAATAACTTGCAGTACTTGCATTGGTATTTATTACTGTTCCATTTGCTTTTAACGAATAGCTTGCCGCTCCGTTTGTATTTGTGGCTGCAATATTAAAATTGGAACCAGACGCTATAATTGAAGCGCTATTTTCTACAGGTGAAGTTAGGTTTACCTGAAAAGATCCAACTTCGACAACAATATCCTGAGATTGTTTGCTGCCGCTTCCGTCTTTTGCTTTAACCAAAAATCCTATTCTGCCAATTCCATTTCGTCCAAAATATACAGACGGTGTAAAAGTTTTAGTATAAGTATCAGTACCTGCATTATAGGTAAACTTTGCAGCTTCATTTGAAGAAGTCCATGATCCGTTAGACGGAGAATCCATTTGGTTGGTATCATTTACATCATAAGACCATGACCAAAGATACAATGCATTACCTGTAACTCCCCACGTACTTTCATTAATACTGGTACCATTAATTGTTATTGTAATTGGCGTAGTATCTTCAAAAGTGGGAGGGTTTATTGAATAAGTAACGGTTTGCTGCTGGGCAAAAACTGTTACTGCCATCAATAAAAATATTGATAGTAAAGTTTTTTTCATAATAGTGTGGTTTTTTCGGTTAGTCAGTCTGATTAAAAAAGGGCTATCTAGCAGATAGCCCCATTTTAGTATGAAGAAAGTTTATTATTGATTTGGAATCATCAAATAACTTCCGTCTAAATCATTGAAATAGATAACATATTTAGATTTAGCTACTGGTATGTTATCACCAGTTCCTCCACCTGAAAAAGCTGTTTTGCCTCCCCAAGACACATCCCAAGCATCATTAGCTCTAAATTTCATTCCTCCATCATTTAGAGATGTCACGCCTAAAGTCCAGATGTGAGCATTAAAAGCAGATTTAACCATTGGCGTTGAAGCATCCCACCCTTTAGCAGTTGCATCTCCAATAATACCAATTGTGTTATAAACTGTTGCTCCCGCACCTGCTGCATATGGAGCTAATGTGTAGGTTAATTTTTGAACATCCATAACAAAAGTGTAATATCCATCTGCAGGAATTTCAAAACTTGCCGGATCTTGATCTCCTTCTGTTGCTCTATAAGCTAAAGATCCATCTTTCCCTCCATACATTGGAGCCCAGCTTCCTAGGTTTTTGATAGCCTTGAATACACCTTTTTTGAAGAATCCTGTAAATTTATATTCATTAGCATTTGCAGCGCTTCTAAATAAAATTTGGTTCCCTTTATTGTTATCCCATCCAGAAACGGTTGCGTCTCCAACTAAGTACCAGTCATTAAAATCATAAGGAACTTTTCCTGTGTAAGGAGTAACTGTGATTGTAATTAAACCTTTAGACACCTGAGGAAATCCTCCAGAAACATCAGATTTAATTTTTACATCGTACTGAGCAGCTTCTTCAGGTTTTCCTCCAAGATCAATCGCTGCCTGATTCAATTCTCTGGCAAGTACAGACACTTCAGTAATACTGTTTGTTGTAGTCTGCAATGTTTTTGCAGCACTAAAATCACCTCCTTTTTTATCAATTAACAAGGTGTATTTTACAGCAACATTTGTTGAATATTCTGCAGCTGACCATGTAAATTTCGCTGCCTCTTCTGCTGCTTTTTCAACATCTAGAACATAATTTTGTCCTGTTGCAGGAGCAGTAATTTCTGGTGCTGAAACAACATTAAGAACTGGTCTTTCGTCTACAGCATCTGCATTACATGACACTGCCAATACACCAATAAATGCGATTAAAACTTTATATATATTTTTCATTTTTAAGTTCTATTAGGTGTTAGTATCCTGGATTTTGTTTTAAAGTCGGATTAGCCTGAATTGTTTTCGCAGGAATAGGCATTAAATCTCTAAAAGATTCTGTCGCAACACCATTCATTGTTCCGCCTTTCCATTGCCAGATTTTAGATCCTCCTGTGAATTTACCAAAACGAATTAAATCCGTTCTTCTGTGACATTCCCAAAACAATTCTCTACCTCTCTCTGCAAGGATAAAATCAAGATTCAAATTTGCAGCAGATATTGTAGATGCTTCCGCTCTTGTTCTAATTTGGTTAATATAATTTACTGCAGTTCCAATGTTTGCTGTACTAGCACCTCTAACTGCCGCTTCTGCATACATTAAATAAGCATCAGAAATTCTAAAAACTGGAAAATCAGTATCAGGAATATCAGTTCTTTGTGCTGGTGAACCATCAGCTTTTTTATTTATGTATTTTGTTACAGCATAACCATCTGTAAATGTTGATACATTCGTAATATCTAAAGCCTGTCCATCAGTATAGAAAGTTCCTCTTTTATCTCCTGTTGCTGTTGCATCAGGGAAAAGAGCCACAAACTCTTTACGAGTTCTGATACCCTGCCATCCTCCGTCCATTCCTCTTGAAGCGGCATCCATGCTTCCTCCAATAGAAGCGTGAAGAATAAAACTCATTCCTCCACCAGTTGCTCTGATAGCATTTCCATCACTTATGATTGGGAAAATAACTTCGTTTTGCGCTCCATTTTTATCATTATCCGCAGAAAACAAATACGCATAAGGAACGTTTGCAAAAGTATATCCTGAGTTAATGATTTCAGTACATAAAGTACCTACTTCATTATTTTTTTCTGTTCCAGTGTAAACCTTAGCATTTAGATAAATTTGAGCTAACAAAAATTTAGCGGCAACTTTGTCTATTCTTCCATACTCATTCGTTCTTGCATTTGGCAGACTGCTGTCTAAATCTTTTAATTCAGATTCTACAAAAGCAAAAACTTCCGCTCTTGATTTTTGAACTGGATAAAAGAAGCCAACTGGATCTGCTTCTGTAGTAATAGGCACATTACCAAATAAGTCCATTAAGTTAACATAAGAAAAAGCTCTTAAGAAACGTGCTTCAGCTCTAAAAGTTGCAATTTCAGCTTTTAAATTAGCATCAACACCTCTGGCATTTAATTTCTCATCTGTAGTTTGTCTTAAAAACTCATTTGCTAAACTGATATGATAAGATGCTCTTGAATAAGTTCCGTATAAAAACTCATTTTGAGGAGACCAAGTCTGCGTGTTCAATGTTGGTAAAGTACCATCAGCCCAGGCAATAATCGCTTCATCTGTTGTAAATTCCTGTGTTACAAAAAGCAAACGTAAATAACTGCTGAAATCTCCGCTAAGACCTGCAATATCAGCTTGTCCGTCACCGTCATTACCTCCAACATATAAACCAGCATATAATTTTGCTAAAACTTGTTTGTAAGATGCTGGATCCTGGAAAAAGGTCTCAGATAAAAACTCATCGTCATCTTTTGGTGTCACGTTTAAATCGTCAGTACACGAAGTAAGCGTCATACTTATTCCTAAGATAAATAGGAAGAAATAAGATATATATTTAAATGATATTTTCATTTTGTATGTTTTAAATTTTGTTTTTCAATGTACTATTAGAAACTTGCATTTACTCCAAACAAGAAAGTTCTTGCTCTTGGGTAAACGTTACCGTCAATTCCGTTGAATTTCTCCGGATCTAACCCATCATATTTTGTAAGTACAAAAACGTTCTGAACACCAGCAGAGAATCTTAAAGAAACATCTTTTAATAAAGATTTATCTAAAGTATATCCCAGAGTCACGTTATCTAATTTAATAAAAGATGCATCTTTAACATAATAGTTAGATAAATAACGTTGTGTTCCATTATCTTCAAAAGTAAAGCCTGTGTTTAAGTAATCTGAACTTACGTTAGACAAGTCTGTTTGTCTTCTTAAAGCAGCATCTGAATAACCCATATTAGAATTTACGTTGTCAAAAATGTAATTTCCTAAACTTGCTCTCCAGTTCATTGTAAAATCAAACTTTTTGTAGTTTAAAGTAGAGAATAAACCAAATGTGTAATCTGCTGTTGGTTTTTTATATCTGTAACGATCATTAGCATCAATTTTACCATCTCCGTTTCTATCTACATAAGCACCTGCAATAGGCTTTTTGTTAGCATCATACAATTGCTCGTAAACAAAAAATGAATTTGGAGCAAATCCAACTGTGTTAATTAACACCTTATTTCCATTTCCTCCTTTAATATTATCTCCTACTTCGTAACCTTGGAAACCTTCAACTGTCTGACCTAAATTTTCGATTTTTTGATCCAAATAAGTAGCATTAACTGCTACATTCCAAGTTAAATTATCTTTTTTAATGATATCTGACTGAAGACTGAATTCAAGACCTTTTGTTCTTAAATTACCAATATTATTATATCCTTGATTCCTTAAATTAGCACCATCCGGAACTAATACATCAGCTAACAAATCAGATGATTTTTTATCAAAATAGTTAATTGTCCCCGTAATTCTATCTCTTAAGAATCCAAAATCCACACCAATATTCATCTCTGACAATTCTTCCCATTTGATGTTTTCGTTATATCCCTCAGGTCTTGCTGTTCTGTAAACAACACCATTAAATACATATTGAGTATTAACTGTACCAAGGGTAACTCTTCTTAAATAATCATACTGCGGTGAAATATCCTGTTGTCCTGTAGTACCATAACCAGCTCTCAATTTTAAACTAGATAGTGTTTCGTTACCTTTTAAGAAAGATTCTTCAGCAACGTTCCAGGCAAAAGCACCTCCTAAAAAGTTCCCCCATCTATTACTTTCAGAGAAACGAGATGTTCCGTCTCTTCTATAATTTAATGTCAGTAAGTATCTGCTGTCCCATCCTAAGTTTAAACGACCAAAGAATGATTGTAGATTAATATCCGGATCTGTAATAACATCTTCATTTCTAGTTGCTGCAGGCTGTGTAAGCGCTCCTGACTGGTATTTTTCTTTTTGGAATAACTGATAGTTGTATCCAGCAGTAGCATCCAATTTAAGTTTTCCTAAATTTTTGCTGTAAACAAAATATGCATTTAAATTTTTGTTTTGAAGATCATCAGTATAAGTATCATAGTTTCCTAAATTTACCCATGTTCCTGAACTAAATGCAGTTGGCTGAAATCCTAAAGCACTTTCTGTACTTTGTCTATTGTAACCGCTGCTGTCAAATCTGTCAATACCAGCTTCAGCAACGATTCTTAAATCTTCAAAGAAATGGAATTTATAATCTACGCTAATGTTACCCCATTTTCTGGTAGATTTAGATCTTTTATCTTCTTGGTTTAATCTTGCAACTGGGTTTTTAGCAGGTAATAATGCTAAGTTTCCATTTGCTTCTAACCATTCAAAGTATCCCCCATAACGAGAACCTGCCTGATAAGGAGACTGTGTTGGATCAAAACTAATCGCTGAACCAATAACAGCATCTTCATCCTGAAATTGATTTTTACTGAAAGATAAATTTCCGCTGATGTCAATTTTTAAGTGATTGTCAAATAATACCGGGTTTAACGATATCGATGTCGTAGTTCTTTCAAAAGAAGTGTTTCTTAGGATTCCAGGATTATCAACATTTCCAACAGATAAACGAACTGGTAATTTATTAAATAAAGCACCACTTACAGAAATATTATTGTTTGTTGTTAAAGCCGTGTGGAAAATTTCATCCTGCCAGTTAGTACTTGCAGTACCCATTAATGCTTTTTGAGCATCAGATCCTTTTGTATTTACAAAATTACGGAATTGGTCTGCATTTAAAACATCAACTGTATTTGCTACTGTATTTACACCAACTTGTGAACTAAAATTAACTTTTACACCACCTTTAGTTCCTTTTTTAGTTGTAATTACAATTACACCATTTGCCGCACGAGAACCGTAAATAGCTGCTGCAGAAGCATCTTTAAGAACTGTAAAAGATTCAATATCATTTGGATCAATAGTAGATAAAATACTTGTAGCACCACTTGGAACCGCATTACTTAATGGAAGTCCGTCCAAGATAATTAATGGATCGTTTGAAGCACTTAAAGAAGATCCACCACGAATTCTAATATCTGCTTTTGCTCCCGGAGCTCCTCCTCCAACAACATTAACACCGGCAATACGGCCTCCAATTAAACTTTCTGGAGTTACGTTAATTCCTTTATTGAATTCTTTAGCAGAAATTTGAGATACAGATCCTGTTGCGTCTTTTTTCTTAACAGTACCATAACCTACTTGCACTACAACTTCTTGAAGTTGATTTGTATCTTCGCTTAAAGAAACATTTAATGTTTTTTGACCTGTGTAATCAATTGTTTCTGTTTTGTATCCAATGAAAGAAACAACTATTTTACTTCCGTTTTTAACATTTGACAGCTGGTAATTTCCATCAAATCCGGTTGATGCACCATTTGGAGCACCTTGTACATTTACGTTTACTCCTGGTATTGGCTGACCTGTTGTTTTATCGACAACAGTCCCTGTAAGAGTGTTTTGAGCTAACACACTAAAAGGCAACAATAGGAATAAAAATAACAACTTTTTGTAAATTGTTTTCATACTTTTTGTTTAAATTAGTTTGAGTTTGTGATTGTTAGTTAAGTTTTTAATTTTACTTCGAATTCCAAAATTATGAATTTATTAACGTGCTCGACCTGAGGCAATTTTTATTGCTTTACGAAAACGTGGTAGTGTTGAAAACTTTCTATTTTTTGTAATCTTTTAGCGTTAAAATTGTCAATTATAAAAATATCAGATACCTTTATTATTAATTAGATTTTTTTCACCTTATCTCATGAAACGTAAAATAACCTTAAAACAAATCGCAAAGGAACTTGACGTCTCTATCTCAACTGTCTCAAAATCACTCAGAAACAGTCTTGAAATTGGAGAAGAAACAAGACTAAAAGTTCAGGCTTTTGCAAAGTTTTATAACTATAAACCAAACAATATTGCCCTTAGTTTAAAAAACCGAAAAACCAAAAGTATTGGTATTATTATTCCGGAAATTGTACATTATTTTTTCTCTACTGTAATCAACGGAATTGAACAGGTTGCGAACGAATATGGTTACAGTGTTGTCATTTGTGTATCGGACGATTCTTTTGATAAAGAGGTGCTGAATATGGAGATGTTAGCCAACGGAAGTATTGATGGTTTTATCATGTCTCTTTCTAAAGAAACCCAGTTTAAAGGCGACTTTCACCATATAACAGAAGTTATCAATCAGGGAATGCCGGTTGTAATGTTTGACCGTGTTACGAATGATATTTTATGTGATAAAGTAATTATTGATGATAAATCGGCAGCGTATGAAGCCGTTCAGAGTTTAATTGACAGCGGACGCAAAAAAATTGCACTTGTAACAACTGTTGATTATGTAAGTGTTGGAAAACTGCGAACAGACGGTTACGAAAAAGCCTTATTAGATAACGGATTACCTTTTAATGAGGATTTAATTATAAAAATCGAAGATGTAGATACCTGCGAAATTACCATAAGCCAGCTTTTGCATGATCGTGCCTTCGATGCTGTTTTTGCCGTAAACGAGCTTTTTGCAGTAACGATTATTAAAACAGCCAATAAAATGGGATTAAAAGTTCCTGAAGATTTAGCTGTTATTGCTTTTACAGACGGAATTATTTCAAAATATTCAACTCCAACTATCACCACAGTTAGTCAAAGCGGTGAAAAAATGGGCAATAAAGCAGCCAAAATGCTTATTGAACGTATAGAGGCGGAAGAAGATGAGGATGAAGAACATACTGAAAATTACATTACAGAAGTCATAGAAACGCATCTCATAAAAAGAGAATCTACTGACTAAAAAACTTAAAATCAACACTTTCTAAAGCCATAATTAATTTTTATGGCTTTTTTATTAGCTTTAATAAAAAAATAATTTATACTTTTACGCCCGTCAAGGCTTTTAGTTTTACTTCGAAAAGAACAAAGTTTTGATAAGCAAAGCGCTTATCGTATAATTTTCAAATTACGATAATGGAAAAGCGTAAATTAAGTTTCTGGGAAATCTGGAATATGAGTTTCGGTTTCTTAGGAATACAATTTGGTTTTGCACTGCAAAACGCAAATACTTCAAGAATTTTTGAAACCCTCGGTGCAGAAATTGACAAAATTCCAATTTTATGGATTGCGGCTCCTGTTTCAGGATTAATAATTCAGCCTGTAATTGGTTATTTCAGTGACAGAACATGGACTCGTTTAGGAAGACGTCGTCCTTATTTTTTAATTGGCGCTATTTTGTCTTCATTGGCTTTGTTTGTAATGCCCAACTCTCCAACTTTATGGATTGCTGCAGGAACTTTATGGATAATGGATGCCTCGATAAATGTTTCAATGGAGCCTTTCCGTGCTTTTGTCGGCGATAATTTACCAGACGAGCAGCGCGCATTAGGTTTTGTAATGCAGAGTTTCTTTATTGGTACCGGCGCCGTTGTAGGTTCTATTTTACCTTATCTATTCACAAATGTTTTTGATGTCAGCAATGTTGCTCCAAAAGGAATAATTCCTGATGCCGTAAAATGGTCATTTTATATTGGCGGAATCGTTTTTCTGCTTTCTGTTTTATGGACCGTTTTTAAATCAACCGAATATACTCCGGAAGAACTTCATGCTTTTGAAGCTAACAGCAAAAAAGACTCTGAAGACTTAGCGAATTCTGAAACAGAATCTGGCGTTTCTACAAAAAAACAATTGCTTTTAGGGCTATTGTTTGCTGGTATCGGAGCTTTAATTTCATTTTTAATCTTCGAAAACAATCTGGCAAAAGAACTTTATATTCTATTTGTTGGTCTAATTTTCATTGGTGTTTTATTTGTAATTGCATCGCAGTTACGAACAAAAAAAGTTCAGAATGGTTTTACCATAATCATGACCGATTTATTGAATATGCCAAAAACAATGCAAAAATTAGCCTGGGTTCAATTTTTCTCTTGGTTTGCGCTTTTCTCAATGTGGATTTATACAACTCAAGCAGTTACACAGCATATTTTTGGCACTACAGACACAACTTCAAAAATCTACAATGATGCCGCCGACTGGGTTTCGGTATTATTTACAGTTTATAACGGAATTGCCGCAGCAGTTGCTTTCTTATTACCAGTTATTGCAAAAAAAGTAGGCGTTAGAGCAACACACTTATTGGCATTATGTGCAGGAGGTGTTGGTTTAATTTCTGTTTATTTTATTGGCGATAAACAAATGCTTATCCTTCCAATGCTTGGAGTTGGTATTGCATGGGCAAGTATTTTATCAATGCCTTATGCCATGTTATCTGGTGCTCTGCCTGCTGCAAAAATGGGTTATTATATGGGAGTTTTTAACTTTTTCGTAGTAATTCCGCAAATCGTAGCTGCTACGATATTAGGATTTGTAATTAAACAATTCTTTCATAATGAACCTATTTACGCTCTAATAATTGGAGGTGTATCAATGATTTTCGCAGGATTATTGACTCTTAGAGTAAATAGCAAAACTAAAATTGAAATCCATGAATAATAAAAAAGCATTCATATTCGACCTTGACGGAGTAATCGTCGATACTGCTAAATATCACTTTTTGGCTTGGCAGAAAATCGCTCAGTCATTAAATATAAATTTTACACATGAAGATAACGAACTTTTAAAAGGCGTAAGCCGCGTTCGTTCTTTAGACATTATACTTGGATTAGGAAATGTAGAGGCTTCTCAGGAAGACAAAGACAAATGGCTGATTCAAAAAAACGAAGATTATTTATCTTATTTAGTTGACATGGATGAAAGTGAGGTTCTTCCAGGAGTTTTAAAAATTCTAAAACTATTAAAAGATAAAAAACAGGGAATTGCATTAGGTTCTGCCAGTAAAAATGCAAGACCAATTTTAGAAAAAACAGGAGTTCTGTCTTACTTCGATGTTATTGTTGACGGAAATGACGTTACCAATGCAAAACCAGATCCAGAAGTTTTCTTAAAAGCGGCTCAATTATTAAACATTGATCCAAAAAATTCAATTGTATTTGAAGATTCTGTTGCCGGAATTCAGGCAGCAAATATTGCAGAAATGGTAAGTGTGGGAATTGGTGAGGAAACAATTTTGCATGAGGCTGATTTCATTTTTAAAGATTTCACTTTCATAGATGAAACCTTTATCGAATCATTAATCACAAAATAAAATCAATCATAAATCAATCAATCACAAAAACACTTTAAAAACAAATGAACCAAGATTATATAAAACCAGACAATTGGTCAATTATAGAAGAAGGATTTGATGCCGAAAGAGTAAAATCGTCTGAAAGTCTTTTTAGTATCGGAAACGGCGCTATGGGACAACGCGCCAATTTTGAAGAAACCTATTCAGCAGAAACTTTTCAGGGAAGTTATATAGCTGGAATCTATTATCCGGACAAAACAAAAGTGGGCTGGTGGAAAAACGGTTATCCGAAATATTTTGCCAAAGTACTAAACGCTCCAAACTGGATTGGAATTGACATTGAAATCAACGAAGAAAATCTTGATTTAAATACTTGTACCGAAGTTAGAAACTTCCGCAGAGAATTGAATATGAAAGAAGGATGGTACAATCGTTCCTTTGAAGCAGTTCTAAAAAACGGAACTGAAATCGCTGTAAATGTTCGTCGTTTTCTTTCATTAGATTTAGACGAAGCTGGAGTGATCAAATACGATATTACACCTTTAAATAAAGATGCAAAAATCGTTTACAAACCGTATATCGACGCTGGTGTAACCAATGAAGATGCCAACTGGGAAGAAAAATTCTGGGAACCTTTGGAAGTTAAAAAAGGTACAAACGAAGCTTTTGTAACAGCTCAAACATTTAAAACGCATTTTAAAGTTACGACTTTCATGCACAATACGATTTTGGCAAACGGAGAAAACATCAATGTTTCGCCATCGACAATCGATTCAACTGTAGATAAAGTTCAGTATACTTACGGAACTATAATTGCAAAAAGACAAACCTCATCAATTCAAAAAATTGGTGGATATACCGTTTCTTTGAACCACGAAAACACTTTGGCTGGAGCCGAAAAAGTAATCAAATCTGCTGTTGCTTTAGGATATCATACTTTACTTCAAAATCAAATTGACGCTTGGGCAAAAGTTTGGGAGATGTCAGATATTACTATTGAAGGCGATGTAAAAGCACAACAGGGAATTCGTTTCAACATTTTCCAATTGAACCAAACCTATTCAGGAAAAGATTCTCGTTTGAACATTGGTCCAAAAGGTTTTACTGGAGAAAAATATGGAGGATCTACTTATTGGGACACTGAGGCTTATTGTATTCCATTTTACATGGCTACAAAAGACCAGCAAGTTGCAAGAAACTTATTGACATATCGTTACAATCAATTGGACAAAGCGATTGAAAATGCTAAGGATAATTTAGGTTTCAAAAACGGTGCTGCATTGTACCCAATGGTTACCATGAATGGTGAAGAATGCCACAACGAATGGGAAATCACACACGAAGAAATCCATAGAAATGGAGCGATTGCTTTTGCGATTTATAACTATTACCGTTATACCGGAGATTACTCTTATATTCCTGAAAAAGGTTTAGAAGTTTTAATTGGTATTGCTCGTTTTTGGCACCAAAGAGCTTCTTTCTCAAAAGATAAAAATCAATATGTAATTCTTGGTGTTACAGGACCAAACGAATACGAAAACAACATCAACAATAATTTCTACACCAATTATATCGCAAAATGGTGTATTGATTTTACGGCTGAACAAATTGAAAAAGTAGCTTCAGAATATCCTGCAGATCACAAACGCATTTTAGACAAAGTTAGCCTTTCGGTGAATGAAATTCAGGAATGGAAAAAAGTGGCAGATGATATGTACTTCCCTATTTCTAAAGAACTTGGAATCTATTTACAGCAAGACGGATTCTTAGACAAAGATTTAGTTCCTGTAAAAGATTTAGATAAATCACAGCGTCCAATTAACCAAAAATGGTCTTGGGATCGTGTATTACGTTCACCTTACATCAAACAGGCTGACGTTTTACAAGGTTTCTATTTCTTCGAAGATCATTTTTCTAAAGAAGAATTAAAACGCAATTTCGAGTTCTACGAATCATTTACAGTTCATGAAAGTTCACTTTCTCCTTGCGTTCACTCGATTCAAGCAGCTGCTTTAGATAAAATGGACATGGCATATACATTTTATTTAAGAACTTCTCGTTTGGATTTGGATGATTATAATAAAGAAGTGGAAGAAGGTTGTCATATCACGTCAATGGCCGGAACTTGGATGAGTATCGTGGAAGGCTTTGGAGGAATGCGTGTTAAAAATGACCAATTGCATTTCTCTCCAAAAATCCCAAAAGAATGGAACGGTTACTCTTTTAAAATTAATTTCAGAAACCAAATTTTAAAAGTAGCTGTAAATCACAACGAAACAACTTTTACTGTAGACGGCGATCAAGATTTAACAATTATCGTTAATGGAAATCCTGTAATTGCAAGTAAATTTGTACAAATAAATTAATGCAATAAACCATTAGGGATAATTAACAAAAAATATTAAACACATAGAAACATAGATTTAGAGTACTCAAAAAAGGCGTTTCACTTATTTAAAATAAACATAGTTCACTATGTGAAAGAAACCAGTTTCTCTTTATTCTCTATTTTTTACAGATAAAATCTATGTTTCTATGTGTTCAATTATACCCACTAATACGTTACTATAAATTTAAAATCTAAAAAACATGAAAAACTTATTTTTCGCAAGTTTAATTTTGTTTGCGTTTAGCACGGTTGCAAAAGCGCAGCAGTTAAAATCACCCGAAGGCAAGTTCGTAATGGAATTTTCTCTTCAAAACGACGGAACTCCAACGTACAATTTAAAATACAAAAACAAAGAAGTTGTAAAAACCAGTAAATTGGGTCTTGAACTTAAAGATGACAAAAAATCTTTATTGAACGACTTTACAATTACTGATACAAAAACTTCCACTTTTGACGAAACTTGGAAACCGGTTTGGGGAGAAGTAGATCACATCAGAAATCATTATAATGAGTTAGCGGTTACTTTAAATCAAAAAGGAACAGACAGACAAATCGTAATCCGTTTCCGTTTATTTGATGACGGACTTGGATTTAGATATGAATTCCCTGCGCAAAAGAATCTTACTTACTTTGTAATTAAAGAAGAAAGATCTCAATTTGCTATGACTGGAGATCATACTGCTTTCTGGATTCCAGGAGATTATGACACTCAGGAATACGATTATACAAAATCTAAATTATCTGAAATTAGAGGTTTATCTGAAAAAGCATATACAGCAAACGTTTCTCAAAAATCTTTTTCGCCAACAGGAGTTCAGACTTCTTTGATGTTAAAAACAAATGATGGAATCTACATCAACTTACACGAAGCGACTTTGATTGATTATTCTTGCATGCACTTGAATTTAGACGATAAAAACTTAGTTTTCGAATCTTGGTTAACTCCAGATGCAAAAGGAGACAAAGGTCACATGCAGGCGCCAAATCATTCTCCTTGGAGAACGATTATTGTGAGCGATGATGCTAGAGAAATCTTAGCTTCAAAAATGACTTATAACTTAAACGATCCATCAAAAATTGACAATACTTCTTGGATTAAACCAGTAAAATACGTTGGTGTTTGGTGGGAAATGATTACAGGAAAAAGCTCTTGGTCATATACTAATGATTACCCAACAGTACAATTAGGTGTTACTGATTTTGCGAAAGCAAAACCGAACGGAACTCACGGAGCAAACAATGCTAACGTAAAAAAATACATTGATTTTGCTGCTGCAAATGGTTTCGATGCCGTTTTAGTTGAAGGATGGAATGAAGGATGGGAAGACTGGTTTGGACACTCTAAAGATTATGTTTTTGATTTCTTAACGCCTTACCCGGATTTTGATGTAAAAGGTCTTCACGAATACGCAAAATCTAAAGGTATAAAAATCATCATGCACCACGAAACTTCAGGATCTGTTCGTAACTACGAGCGCCACATGGATGCTGCTTACAAATTCATGAACGATAACGGGTATGATGCTGTAAAAAGCGGTTATGTTGGAGATATTTTACCAAGAGGTGAAAATCATTACAGCCAATGGATTGTAAACCACTACCAATATGCTATCGAAAAAGCAGCTGATTACAAAATTATGGTAAACGCTCACGAAGCAGTTCGCCCAACAGGAATTGCAAGAACGTATCCTAACTTAATTGGAAACGAAGCGGCAAGAGGAACAGAATACCAAGCATTTGGAGGTTCTAAACCAAATCACGTTACAGTATTACCATTTACACGTTTAATTGGTGGTCCAATGGATTATACACCGGGAATCTTCGAAATGGATATCAGCAAAATGAATCCTGAAAACAAATCGCATGTAAACAGTACAATTGCAAACCAATTGGCTTTATATGTTACTATGTACAGTCCATTACAAATGGCTGCTGATACTCCAGAAAACTACAACCGTTTTCCAGATGCATTCCAATTCATTAAAGATGTAGCTGTAGACTGGTCAGAAAGTAAATATATTGAAGCTGAACCAGGAGATTTCATTACAGTTGCTCGTAAAGCAAAAGGAACAAACAACTGGTTCGTTGGAAACGTAAACGGTGAAACTCCTCGTACTTCAAACATCGATTTCAGCTTCCTAGAAAAAGGTAAAAAATATACAGCTACAATTTATGCTGATGCAAAAGATGCGCATTACAAAACTAATCCGCAGGCTTATACAATCAAGAAAATTGCTGTAACAAACAAATCAAAATTATCTCAGTTTTCTGCTCCAGGAGGAGGTTATGCGATAAGCATTATCGAAAACAAATAATTTAAATTAACCATATAAGAAATGTAAGATCATTTAAAATTAAAATCCCCCAGTTTTTTTCTTAATTGTTCTTACATTTCTTATATGGTTTAAATTCTACTTCACTATGAAAAACCAAAAAACATCACTTATCTATAAATTAGTCCTATTGGTTTTGTTGTTTTCCGCTTCCGCGAAAGCGCAAATCCAAAAAGTAGAACCGCCATTTTGGTACGCAGGAATGAAAAATTCGGAACTGCAGATTATGTTCTACGGAAAAAATATTGCACAATATGAAGCTTCGGTTTCTAATAATGTTGCGATCAAAAATGTAGAAAAAACAGAAAACCCAAACTATCTTTTCGTAACAATCGATACAAAAGACGTAAAAGCTTCTGAATTGGTTTTCTCTTTCAAAAACAATAATAAAGTTGCCTTTAAACAAAAATATGCTCTAAAAGAAAGAAGAGCCAATTCAGCAGACAGAAAAAGTTACGACGCATCGGATTTGATTTATTTAATCATGCCGGATCGTTTTGCTAACGGAAATCCGAAAAACGACAGCGATGCTTCTTTAACTGAAAAAGGAAACCGTCAAGACCCAAGCGGACGTCATGGTGGAGATATAGAAGGAATCATCAAAAACTTAGATTATATTTCATCTCTTGGCGCAACTACAATCTGGAGCACGCCTTTATGCGAAGACAACGACAAACAGCATTCGTACCATACGTACGGACAATCTGATGTTTATAAAATAGATCCACGTTACGGAACAAACGATGACTATGCTCGTTTATCGGCAGAAATGCACAAAAAGAACATGAAACTAGTTATGGATTATGTAACAAATCACTGGGGAATTACACACTGGATGATGAAAGATATTCCAACCAAAACATGGTTCAATCAATTTGAAACTTTCACTCAAACACACCACAGACGTGAAGTTATTACAGATATTCACGCTTCAAAAATAGACCAAGAAGTTTGTGTTGATGGATGGTTTGTACCATCAATGCCTGACTTAAATTTAAAAAATCCTTTGGTTGCCAAATATTTAACTCAAAACGCTATTTGGTGGATCGAATTTGCAAATCTTGACGGATTTAGAGTAGATACTTATAACTATTCAGATAAAACTGCTATGGCAAATTGGGCAAAATCTATTACAGACGAATATCCTAACTTTAATATCGTGGGTGAAATCTGGATGCACAATCAGGCGAATTTAGCTTTTTGGCAAAAAGACAGTAAAATTGGCGCTATCGAAAATTACAATTCAAACCTTCCATCTGTAATGGATTTTACTCTTCAGAGTCAAATCACTTCTGCCTTCAGTGAAGATGAACCAAACTGGGACAGCGGATTGATTAAATTCTACAACAATTTTGCAATGGATTTTTTATATCCAAATACCAATAACATTTTGGTTTTTTCCGAAAATCACGATACAGATCGTATGAACGAAAAGTTCAAATATGATTTACCAAAATACAAACTGGCAATGACTTTATTGGCAACAGTTCGTGGAATTCCGCAAATCTATTACGGTTCAGAAATTGGAATGGGCGGAGATAAAGGCAAAGGCGGAGATGCCGATATTCGTCAGGATTTCCCAGGCGGATGGGCTGGAGATAAAAACAACGCTTTCACCAAAGAAGGAAGAACTGCAGAACAAGCTGCTTACTTTGATTTCTCTTCAAAATTATTCAACTGGAGAAAAACAAACGAAGCGGTTCATTTTGGAAAAATGACGCATTACATTCCAGAAAACAACACGTATGTATATTTCAGATACACTGATAGTAAAACCGTAATGGTAGTTTTCAATAACAACGCAAAAGAACAGGTTGTAAAAACAAACCGTTTTAAAGAAAGCATCAAAAACTACAAATCTGGTAAAGATGTTATTACAGGAAAAACATTCGATTTAGCTTCTGAAATTACTTTAGAACCAAAATCGGCTTTGGTTTTAGAATTGGAATAAAGCTTAACCGCGAAGTTCGCAGTATCTTTTTGCCACAGATTATAAAGATTAGCACAGATTTGTTTGCCACGAATTTCACTAATTTTCACAAATTTAAATATGATAAATTAATTCGTGGAGATTCGTGTAATTCGTGGCAAAAGAAAAAATCATTTTAATCTGTGTAATCTGTGGCTATTTTTTTCAACATGATGTTTATCTAAAAAACTCTTAAAGAATGAAAAAATACACTTTCCTTTATCTATCTTTAGTATTCTTAATAATGGGTTGTTCTGGCTCAAAATCAGTTACAATGAATAATACTTCAAAGACACCTTTCGTTTGGGAAGGAGCAAATGTTTATTTTTTACTTACAGATCGTTTTTACAACGGAGACACTTCCAACGACGTCAATTTTAACCGAACCAAAACTCCGGGAAAACTTCGCGGATTTGAAGGCGGTGACATCATCGGAATCACTAAAAAAATCGAATCTGGATATTTTGAAAAATTAGGAATCAATGCCATTTGGCTTACGCCGATTGTCGAGCAAATTCACGACGGCGTTGATGAAGGAACTGGATTGAGTTATGGTTTTCACGGTTATTGGGCAAAAGACTGGACCGCCTTAGATCCCAACTTTGGAACAAAAGAAGACTTAGCAAATCTCGTTAAAAAAGCACACGAAAAAGGCATCAGAATAATTCTGGATGGCGTAATTAATCATACAGGACCAGTAACACCAGAAGACCCTGTTTGGCCTTCAGATTGGGTTAGAACGGGCGTAGTTTGCGATTATAAATCATTCGAAAATACAACAATGTGTACTTTGGTTGACAATCTTCCAGATATTAGAACTGAAAGTGTACAAGAAGTCGAACTTCCTCTTCTTTTAATTGAAAAATGGAAAAAAGAAGACCGTTATGAAAAAGAAATTGCTTCGTTGGACGAGTTCTTTAAAAGAACAGGTTACCCAAGAACTCCGAAATATTACATCATCAAATGGCTTACAGATTACATTCTGGAATTCGGAATTGACGGCTACCGTGCTGATACTGTAAAACACACTGAAGAAGCCCTTTGGGCGGATTTCAAAAAAGAATGTGATTATGCATTTGAGACTTGGAAAAAACATCATCCTTTACAAGTTTTAGATCAAAATCCGTTTTATACAATTGCCGAAGTTTACGGTTACGGAATCAGCGGAGGGCAGGATTATGATTTTGGAGACCGAAAAGTCAATTATTTCCAAAATGGTTTCAACAGCATGATCAATTTCGAGTTTAAATGGAATGCTGCCCAAAACGATTACGAAGGTTTATTTTCTAAATATTCGAATGCACTTAACAATGATTTAAAAGGATATTCTGTCCTTAATTATATGTCTTCTCATGACGACGGTCAGCCTTTTGATGCCAACAGAACCAAAAGCATCGAAACCGCAAATAAACTATTGCTTTCGCCTGGAATGTCTCAGGTTTATTATGGAGATGAATCTGCAAGATCTTTAGTTATTGAAGGAACTCAAGGCGATGCAACATTACGTTCTAATATGAATTGGGAGGATATTCAGAATAATCCAGAAACACAGAAAACGCTTTTGCATTGGCAGAAATTAGGTCAGTTTAGACGAAACCATCCTGCTGTTGGAGCGGGTGTTCACAAACTTATTAATCCGTATCCTTATACTTTTTCCAGAACATTTACAAAAGGCTCTTTTATAGATAAAGTAGTTATGGGAGTAGATTTACCAAAAGGCAGAAAAGAACTTCCTGTTGGCGACGTCTTCCCAAACGGAACAAAACTAAAAGACACATACTCGAATCAAGAAGTCGAAGTAATAGATGGAAAAGTGATTATCGACAATGATTTTGACATTGTTTTACTAGAAGAAATTTAAAAATATTTGTCTCTCGCAGATTTAGGAGATTATGCAGATAATTAAAAATCTGCCGTATCTGCAAAATCTGCGAGAGACGTAATTTAGCACAGGTTTTGAAAATCATTTTTAATCCTTTAATCTGTGGCTATTATTTTTCCTTTGCTCCTTTGTACCTTTGCAACTCTGAACCTTTATAAAATGAATGTTTTAAAGATTGCACACAGAGGCGCCAAAGCCTACGAACCTGAAAATACTTTACAAGCTTTCCAAAAAGCCTTAGATCTAAATTCAGACGGAATTGAACTTGATGTTCATTTGAGTTCCGATGAACATTTAATTGTAATTCACGACGAAACTATCGACAGAACCACAAATGGAAAAGGTTTTGTAAATGATTTTACTTTAACAGAATTAAAATCATTTTTAATTGATGGAAAATATCAAATCCCAACTTTAAATGAAGTTTTCGATTTGGTTGACAAAAAGTGCCTCATCAATATTGAATTAAAAGGTTTAGGAACTGCGTCTAAAGTTGTTGCATTAATTGAGAAATATGTCTCAGAAAAAAACTGGAATTACAATCATTTTATCATTTCAAGTTTTGATTGGAATATGTTGGAGGAAACATCAAACTTAAATTCAAACATCCCGATTGGTGTTCTAACAGAAGAAAATATAGAAACTGCTTTGGCTTTCGCCGAAAAAATAAAAGCAAAAGCCATAAATCCTGATTTTCAATTATTGAATATTGAAAATGTTCATCAAATGCAGGAAAAAGGATTCTTAGTTTTACCATGGACAGTAAACACAGAAGAAGACATTCAAAAAGTAAAAAGTTACAACGTAAACGGAATTATCTCTGATAATCCAGATAAAATATAAATAGCCACAGATTACGCAGATTAACACAGATTTGTTTGCCACGAATTTCACGAATTGACACAAATTTATCATCCTAAAATAATTCGTGGAAATTAGTGTAATTCGTGGCGAAAGAAAAAATCCTTTTAATCTGTGTAATCTGTGGCAAAAAAAATTAGTGCCAATTCGTGCAATTCGTGGCAACCCAAAAAAATATGATCAAAAATTTCGACATAATAATCGTTGGCGGAGGCGCTGCAGGTTTTTTTACTGCAATTAATATTGCAGAGAAAAATCCGAAACTGAAAATTGCCATTTTAGAAAGAGGAAAAGAAGTCCTTTCTAAAGTCCGTGTTTCTGGTGGCGGAAGATGCAATGTTACACACGCTTGTTTTGAACCTAACGAATTGGTAAAGTTTTATCCGCGAGGCGAAAAAGAACTTCGAGGACCTTTTCATCAATTTTGTTCGGGAGATACAATAGAATGGTTTGAAAAACACGGTGTCGAATTAAAAATCGAAGAAGACGGAAGAATGTTTCCTGTTTCTAATTCATCCCAAACCATTATCGATTGCTTCTTAAAAGCAACTGAAAAATTAGGTATCAAAGTACTAACTGGTCAAAGTGTACAATCCATTTTCAAAAAAGAAAATCACTGGAAAATTGATACACAAACTGATAATTACGCTGCCGAAAAATTAGTAATGGCAACGGGAAGCAACCCAAAAATTTGGGAAATGCTTCAGGAACACGGACACGCTGTTGTGAGCCCTGTTCCTTCCCTATTTAGTTTCAATATCAAAGATTCTCGAATTAAAGAACTACCCGGCGTTGCCGCACAAGTTACTGTAAATGTAAAAGATACCAAACTAGAATCTACAGGCCCTTTATTAATTACGCATTGGGGAATGAGCGGTCCCGCAATCCTGAAACTTTCGGCTTGGGGCGCGCGTATTTTACACGATAAAAATTATCAATTTACCATTTTCGTGAATTGGTTAAATGATGTTGATTTTGAAGATGCCGAAAAAATCCTAAAAGATTTAAAACAAGAACACGCCAAAAAAGCCGTTTCAAAAAAATCTCCATTTGATTTTCCGAATCGTTTATGGGAAAGTCTCGTTCTCGCTTCAGGAATTGATTCTGAAATGAAATGGGCAGATTTATCGAAAATTCAATTGCAAAATCTGACTTCACAATTAACCAAAGCCGAATTTAAAGTAAACGGAAAAAGCACTTTTAAAGAAGAATTTGTAACGGCAGGCGGAATCGATTTAAAAGAAATCAATTTCAAAACCATGGAAAGTAAAATTCACGAAAATCTTTACTTTGCTGGCGAAATTGTAAATATCGACGCCATAACGGGAGGATTTAATTTTCAGAATGCCTGGACAAGCGGGTTTATTCTGGCTCAAAATATTTAATACAAAATGAAATTTAAAGGAATTATTTTTGATTTAGACGGTACATTAGTCAATTCGTTAGAAGACATCTCAGATGCGATGAATAAAGTACTTACCGCTTTAAATTATCCTACACATACTTACGACACATATCAATATTTTATTGGGAGCGGTTTAAGAAATCTGGTAAGTAAAGCTTTACCTGCTTCAAACAGTTCTGACGATGAAATCGAAAGTTGTTTTGAATGCATGGTCGATGAATACACTAAAATCTGTACGCTCAAAACAAAACCTTATGAAGGCATTGTAGAATTGTTAGAAAATCTGACTTCGCAAAACATCAAAATGGCTGTTTTCTCCAACAAAGCAGATGAATTGACAAAGAAAATAGCTTGTGAATTATTTCCAAAACAATTCGACACAGCTGTTGGTTTAAGCACAGAAGCGCTTAAGAAACCGAATCCGTTTGAAGCGATTGAAATCAGTAAAAAATGGAATTTAAAACCAGAAGAAATCCTGTTTGTAGGCGATTCTGATATTGATATGAAAACTGCGGTAAACGCCAATATGTTTCCTGTGGGCGTTACTTGGGGCTACAGAACCCAAGAAGAATTGAAATCTAGCGGGGCAAAAGTGGTTATCAATACTGCTTCAGAATTAATTAGAATTATATAATTAATGAGGTTTTCCGTAAAGATTCTTCTAACTACTTTTCTATATTTGTTGCTTTAAATATGTCCCTGCACAAATAAAAAATAAATGTTAATGAAAAAAATACTTTTGGCAATTGTTTTGATTTTCATGGTATTTGCCTGTGATTCTAATGATCCGGAAAATATTAAAGAAAACAAGATACTGCTAAATTCAAATGTAATTGATGCTGAGTACTCAAAGAAAACAGATCAGTTAGTTTACGTTTCGTCAAATCCTTCTCAAGTAAACATTTTTGATTCTAATACAGAGTCATTAAAAAAAATTTCTTTGGCTTATACCCCTACATGCATTTCAATTTCGCAAGATGGCAATACAGCCGCAGTGGGTCATGATGGTCACATCACTTATGTTAATTTAAAAAATCCATCCATAATTCAAACCTATACTATTTCTTGTTCCGCGCTTGATATCGTTCTTGGAAACAATAAATGGGTGTACGTTTTTCCAGAAAAAGACCAATGGACATACATCAAAAGTGTTAATATGAATCTGGAATATAATTACGAAATGCCAATAAGTATATACAATCAGATATATGCTGGAGCTAAAGGAAGACTACATCCATCAGGCAAATATCTCTATATCCAAAGCCCATCATCAAGCTCTAAAATTCAGCGACTTACAATTAAAAATGGTAATATTGATGATAGATACGAATCTAACTTTGAAGAACAAAACTATACTGTTCCAAGCATATGGTTCTCAGAAGACGGCAACAGGCTTTTTACTAAAGAAAGAAATGTCTTGAAAACTTCTGAACTTAATAGTTTAGATGGGGTTTATAATGGCAAAATTTCTTCCGAAAGTGATTCTAAGATTGATTGGCTAGATCATTCTTCTTCAAAAGGAAAATTATATGTAATCTTTTCAAATGGCGATCAATGGAATCCTATAAAATCAAATAACATCTATGTTTTTAACGATTCAGATCTTAGTTATTTAAATAAACTCGATTTGGATAAATATTTCAATCAAACGAAAAAAAACAGTGCAGAAACTTATGATGCTGTTCCATATTTTGTTTTTAGCAACTCTACTGGAGATCGTTTATTTGTAGTAACAAAAGCATTAGATTCAGATTTAGTCAATGAATGGGCAATTCAAAAAATCACTATTAAATAATAAATTTATCTTAACTAAAATAACTTAATATTTCATGTTTTTTGTAATGTAGTTTGACATTCTATTAAAAAGTAATGAAACAAAATCAATTAATAATATGAAAAAAATTGTATTAACATTAATCACATTGTTAACTCTTATTGGCTGTTCCAACAATGATTCAAATGACTCAAACGAACAAATAAAAGAAACTAATTACTCTATACCAGATACCTTAAATTTTACTATTTTCAACAATAATCTTGTCCTTAACATTGAGAATCAAGCAAAAACTTCATTAAATTATACAATAACAAGTTCAAAAGATTATGTCAGCCTTTCTAAAAAAGAGGGTGCCATAACCTCTTTAAATCATGATGAAATTAAGGTCACTGTTGATAAAAAAAACTTGACAAATGGTAAATCTTATTCAAAATTATATCTAAATATCAACAATAAAAAAGACTCAATAGTTGTAAGTGTAACCAATTTTGTAGAACAAAAAGTGGTTTTAAATTCTGATGTTGTCGATGCAGAGTTTTCTAAAGTCACTAATCAGCTTATTTATGTTTCTTCAAGTCCTGCAACGATCAATATTCTATCTACAAACACAGGAGCAATAGAAAGCATACCATTACAATATATCCCTACATGCGTATCGATTTCACAAGATGGAAAAACTGCTGCTGTTGGACATGATGCACACATTTCTTATGTTAATTTAACTAACAAAACTATCATAAACACCTATTCTGTATCTTGCTATGCACTTGATATTGTATTAGCAAACAATAAATGGGCTTATGTTTTTCCACAAAAAGATCAATGGACTCATTTAAGATGTGTCAATATGAATTTGCAGGATGACAACGAAATTCTTCAATCTGGTAATCTAATATTTGCAGGTACAAAAGGAAGACTGCATCCGTCAGGCAAGTATCTATATGGAGCAGATAATGGCCTAAGTCCTTCTGATATAGAAAAATACAACATTCAAAATGGAAATGCAGAATATCTTTATGATTCTCCTTATCACGGAGATTATCCGATGAATGGAAATCTATGGTTTTCTGAAGATGGAAATAGAATATTTACCAGAGGCAAAACGGTATTAAGAACTTCTGAACTTAGAAATCAGGATATGGCATATAATGGTACAATTACTACTGCCGATTCGTACTCATCAATTGAATGGTTAGATCATTCAGCAGCAAAAAATAATATCTATCTACTACTAACAACTGGAGATTGGATGCTAAGGAAACTTCCGTATGTGTATATATATAATGATACAAATCTTGCTTTTAAAAAGAAAATATCGTTAGAGCAATTTCTAGTTTCTAAAAATGAATCCGAAAAAGTATTCTACAATGCCGAGCCATTTTTTGTATTTAGTAATTCTGCTGGAAATAGTTTATTTGTAATAGTAAAAGCAACTGGAGCAGGTTTAAATAAAGAATGGGCAATAGAAAAAATAAGTATTGAATAAAATCTTATTATTTATCTGATTGACAAAAAAATATATTTCACTACAAAAACAAATTACAGCAATTGCCTCTTTTTCTGAAAATGAAATTGAGACAATTGCTTCTTGTTTTGAATATGAAAAATTTACGGCTAAAGATTTTCTTTCTTCGATGGGAAAAATCAGCAGTAAAATCTTTTTTATTGTTGAAGGTCTTGCTCGTGTTTATTACTTAAAAGACGGAAAAGAAATTACGACTTATTTAAGCTGTGACGAGGGTTTTATCGCTTCGTACTCCAGTTTTATAAATCAATCGGTTTCTTTTGAAAATATTCAATGTATCGAAGACTGCGAAGTGCTTTCGATTACTTTTGAAAAAATGCAGTTTTTGTATAATGAAATTCCGAATTGGGAACGTGTTGGAAGAATTTTAGCAGAGCAGAACTACCTGTGTATGGCCGATCGGGTTTTAAAACTTCAAATGATTCCTGCCAAAGAAAAATACCAGACATTTTTAGCTTCGGCTCCAGCCAAAATAATTCAACGAACACCTTTAATTTATATCGCTTCTTTTCTCGGAATTACACCTGAATCTTTAAGCAGAATCCGTCAGCACATTTCTTAACATTTATCAAGTGGATTAAGAATCTGAATTCAAATCTTTGCCAATATAAAATTCAAGAAAATGAAAAATATCGCCAAAGAAGTTTACCAGATTCCGTTATTTCCTCGCAACGCTATTAATTGTTATATAATTGAAGATGTTTTAATTGACGCAGGAATTAGAACTTCTGCCAATAAAATAATAAAAACAATTAAAGGCAAAAACATTACCAAACACGCCTTGACGCACGCTCATGCCGATCATCAGGGAAGCAGTAAAATTATCTGCGAAACTTTGAACATTCCTCTTTTATGCAGTGAACCTGAAAAAGCATTTGCAGAAAATGGAAATGTAATTACAGAATATCCAAATCCAAATCATTTTATTTCGAAATTTCAGGAGAATTTCTGGGCAGGAAAAGGACATCCGGTTTCTCAAACCTTAAAAGAACGCGATCAAATTGGCGGATTCACGGTTATTGAAACACCAGGACATTCAAGTGGACATATTTCTTTTTTCAGGGAAAACGATGGTGTTTTAATTGTAGGCGATGTGATGACCAATATGAATCTTCTAACAACAAAAGTCGGTTTGCATGAACCTCCACATTTGTTTACCGCTGACAAAGAAACCAATAGAAAATCCATTCTAAAATTGGCTTCGCTAAAACCAAAAATACTTTGTTTTGGTCACGGACCTGTTCTATTTAATAATGGGGAATTGGAAAAATTTGTTCACTACTTATTCAACCACCAAATGCTGGCATTTAAAACTGTTGCAAATCCAACCCAGGCTAAATATGGAATCAGTAAATAACCTGCAGTTCTATTAATTTTGATAAACTTTAAATACGTTTCATAAATCATCAGCCATAAAAGCACAATTTCAATTAAAGCTAACATTGGATTTTTTAATCCGAAGAATAAATAAGACCAAATCGCATTTAATGCCAATTGAATTATAAAAAAAAGCAATGCCTTTTTAACTTCTTCTGTCTGCTGCTTTATTTTATCCCAAACCAAAGCTGCTGCAACGGCCATTAAGATGTAGATCACTGTCCAAACTGGCATAAAAACCCAATTTGGAGGATTAAAAACTGGCTTTTCCAGGGTTACGTACCAAGTTTCAATACTTGGCTTTGTAACCACTCCTGCAGAATACCCTACTGTTAAACAAATTACTAAAGCTATGGCGATTTTTACGAACTTATTCATGACATCAAATTTTGAATTCAAAAATAGTCAAAAGAAAAATTAAACCATTACGTGGAAGTTCATTTTAGCAAAGACAATCTATATTTTCTTATATTACTTATATGGTGAAAAAATTTAAAAACTATCTTTGCCAAAATTTTATAATTCATGTTAACAGCAGCTGATTTTATACCAAATCTATATACTTCAACGATCGAAAACGGAAGCTTTGAATGGAGCGCTCCAAGCAACATTGCCTTAGTGAAATACTGGGGAAAAAAAGAAAACCAGATCCCAGCAAATCCTTCTGTAAGTTTTACTTTGAATAATTGTAAAACAATTACAAAACTTTCCTTCTCTAAAAAAGACGCTTCGACTTCACTCAACGTGACAAATAGTTTTTCTTTTGATTTGCTTTTTGAAGGAAAACCAAAAGAAGATTTTAAACCGAAGATTCAGAAGTTTTTAGAAAGAGTTGAAGTTTATCTGCCGTTTTTAAAAGAGTATCATTTTACGATTGACACTCAGAACACTTTTCCGCACAGTTCAGGAATTGCTTCTTCGGCTTCTGGAATGGCTGCACTGGCGATGAATTTTATGAGTTTAGAAAGAAAATTGAATCCAGAAATGGCGGATGATTATTTCTATCAAAAAGCTTCATTTCTAGCTCGATTAGGTTCTGGAAGTGCCTGCCGAAGTGTGAAAGGAAATGTAGTCGTTTGGGGAAATCAGGCTAATATTGAAGGAAGTACAGATTTATTTGGTGTTGAATTTCCGTATACAATCCACGAAAACTTCAAGAATTATCAAGATACCATTTTATTAGTTGATAAAGGCGAAAAACAAGTTTCGAGCACAGTCGGTCATGATTTAATGCACAATCATCCTTATGCAGAAAGACGTTTTGCGCAAGCACATGAAAATCTGGATAAATTAATCGCCATTTTTGAAAAAGGAAATTTAAACGAGTTTATAAAAGTTGTAGAAAGTGAAGCATTGACGCTGCATGCTATGATGATGACATCTATGCCCTATTTCATTTTGATGAAACCTAATACGCTTCAAATCATAAATGCGATCTGGAAATTCAGAAACGAAACCCAGATTCCAGTATGTTTTACGCTTGATGCTGGAGCAAATGTACACGTTCTTTATCCTGAAAATGTTAAAGAAAAAGTACTTCAATTTATTCAGGACGAATTAGTTGTATTTTGTCAGAATAGTCAATACATTTGCGACAAAATTGGAGAGGGCGCATTATTAATTGATAATTGATAATTGTCAATTAATAATTTGTAACTTTATGGAAAAGAAAAACATAATTAAAGAAAAATCTTTTGCTTTTGCAATCGATATTGTAAATCTTTATAAAGTTTTAATTGAAAAAAAAGAATTTGTTTTATCCAGACAAGTTGTGCGTTCAGGAACATCTATAGGTGCAAACATAAGGGAATCTGAACATGCTCAAAGTAAAGCAGATTTTATCCATAAGTTATCAATTTCATTAAAAGAAGCAAATGAAACAGAATATTGGTTAGATTTGCTTTATGAAACAAAATATCTTTCAGAGATAGAATTTCAAAATATTAAACCTAAAATTATTGAGTTATTAAGATTGCTTACAAGCATAATTAAAACTTCAAAAAACATATAATTATCAATTGTTAATTATCCATTTTCAATTATGAAAGGACCACTATTTTACTCAAAAATATTACTCTTTGGAGAATACGGAATTATCCGTGACTCTAAAGGACTTTCTATTCCTTATAATTTTTATAACGGCGCTTTGAAAAAAAGCGAAGAGCCTTCGGCAGAAGCAATCTCATCTAACAAAAGTCTAAGAAGTTTTGCTTCTTACCTTGAAGTTTTGCAGACACAGCAGCCGGAATTGGTTACTTTCGATTTAGAAACTCTTAAAAGCGATGTTGAAACTGGAATGTATTTCGATTCTAGTATTCCGCAGGGATATGGTGTTGGAAGCAGCGGAGCACTTGTTGCAGCCATTTATGATAAATATGCAGCTAACAAAATCACTGTTTTAGAAAACCTTACACGCGAAAAACTATTACAGTTAAAAAACATATTTTCTCAAATGGAAAGTTTTTTCCATGGAAAAAGTTCTGGATTAGATCCGTTAAATAGTTATTTGAGTATTCCAATCCTTATTAATTCAAAAGACAATATTGAAGCAACCGGAATTCCAACTCAAAGTTTTGACGGAAAAGGCGCAGTATTTTTATTAGATTCTGGAATTGTTGGCGAAACGGCTCCAATGGTTAATATTTTTATGGAAAACCTAAAAGACAAAGGTTTCCGTACAATGCTTAAAAATCAGTTTGTAAAATATACAGATGCCTGCGTAGAGAACTTTCTGCACGGCGACATGAAATCTTTATTTACCAATACTAAAAAACTTTCTAAAGTAGTTTTAAACAACTTTAAACCTATGATTCCAGAACAATTTCACGGAATCTGGCAGCACGGAATTGACACTAACGATTATTACCTAAAACTCTGCGGTTCTGGCGGAGGCGGTTATATTCTGGGATTTACCGAAGATTTAGAACGTGCTAAAGTTTCTTTAAAAGACTATAAACTAGAAGTTGTTTACCAATTCTAACTATTTAAAAGCCGAAGTTATTTGAATACATTTTTATAAGTTTCATCCTAAAAAGTTATTTATTATGAAAAGTATTTTTAAAATAATTAAAGCAACTTTTTTAGGAGGAATTCTGTTCTTAGTGCCTTTAGTGGTACTGCTTATTATTCTTGAAAAAGGGTATGGCATTATTCAAAAAATAACACTTCCGCTTGTAAATAACCTGCCCAGAGTTCATGTTTTAGGAATTGCTCTTCAGGAACTTATTGGAATACTAATAATCATTTTAATTTGTTTTGCTGCTGGTTTGCTGGCACGAACAGCCAGGGCAAAAAAACTGATTCAAAAATTAGAAGATGGTATTTTAAGCTTTGTACCCGGATATTCGTTTATGAAAAGCATGAACGAAAGTATTATGGGTTTTGAATCTAAGCAAGATCTAAAAGTAATTTTGGTTCCAACTGATGCCGGCTGGCAGTTTGCATTTTTAATAGAACAGATTAACGAAAACAACTTTACCGTTTTTATACCCGATGCTCCAAATCCGTGGAGCGGATCAGTTGTTTTGGTAGAAAAAAAAGACATTCGGGAAATCGAAATTACCCAGAAAGAAGCTTTGGCTTGCATTAGAAAATTGGGCTATGGCTCTAAAGAATTGTTAAAAAACAAGTTCTAAATTTTAGATTCCAAAAATATCCTTTAACTTCAAATTTAATTTAATCCAACAAAATATATTTATGTTAAGCAGACAGCACAAACTTTTAGTAATGAAAATTGTTAGTTTGTTCTCTGTGGTACGCGGCTATAATATTCCTATTATTATTCTGGCACAATACTTATCTGCAATATTTATTCTTGCTCCAGAAAAAAGAGCTTTAGATATTCTATTGGATTTTTATTTGTTTTTGATCGTTTTTGCTTCGGCAGTTACAATTGCTTCAGGTTATATAATCAATAATTTTTACGACAGCCAGAAAGATTTAATTAATCGACCAAATAAATCAATGCTGGACAGATTAGTGAGTCAGAAAACAAAGTTGACAGTTTATTTCAGTCTTAATTTTTTAGCGGTTTTAATGGCTGGAATTGTTTCCTGGCGTGCATTTTTATTCTTTTCTGCTTATATTTTTCTGATTTGGTTTTATTCTCATAAAATTAAAAAATACCCTATTGTAGGGAATTTAACAGCTGCTTTTATGGCTGTAATTCCATTTTTTGCGATTTTGCTTTACTTCTACAATTCGATTTCGTTTGAGGAAATTGAAAATCACCGCAGTCATTTTGTGGTAATTTCGGCACATGCCATGTTTTTGTTTTTACTGCTTTTGATTCGGGAAATGATAAAAGATTTAGAAAACTTAAAAGGCGATTTGGCTAATGATTATCATACAATTCCAATTACTTATAACGAAAAGGTTTCAAAACAAATTATTACTGTTTTGACGTTTTTAACCATCATTCCTGTTTATATTTTGGTAAACATTTATGATGTAGGATACATGGATATTTACTTCTATGCGTGTTTTATTGTTTTGATTTTTTTTCTGTTTTATCTCTGGAAATCCAATTCAAAAGAACAGTTTTTGTTACTGCATAACGTTTTAAAATTCCTGATTGTTTCTGGTGTTTTTTGTATTGTTCTGATTAATCCAAGTGTTTTATGGCATGGTAAACAATTGATTTCTACATTTTAATATTTAACCCGCTGATTTACGAACGTTTTTTTAATAGCTAAATGCATAAAGAAACCAGTTTTAACACTCCTAATTATCTTAAAATTGAAAGCTATCAATCTAAGAACATTGAACTTAAGATTTATTAGCAGGAAAAAACTATCTTTGCACAAATTAATGATTCTATGAACAACAAGGAAGGCAATAATAAAAGAGGCGGATCTAGACCAAATAGCTCAAGATCAAACTCCAGCAAGCCAAAACCTCCTATGGCTAAGCGCGCGCAAGGGCCAAAAAAAGTAAAACCTGAAGTTAAAGCAGCTCAGGAAGCAGCGGCAGAAAAACTTAGAAAACAAAATCAACCGGCTAAAAGACAAAAAGCTTCGGATGAAATTCGTTTGAACAAATACATCTCAAATTCAGGGGTTTGTTCACGTCGTGATGCCGATTTATATATTCAGTCAGGAAATGTTAAAGTAAACGGTGTACCGGTTACTGAAATGGGATATTTAGTAAAACTAAATGATGTTGTAAATTTTGACGGTGTTACTTTGACTCCGGAAAAGAAGGAATATATTTTGCTAAACAAACCTAAAAACTTTACTACTGCTCTTGATGAAGGTCAGGAATATCGTAACGTTCTGGAACTTGTTCGTGCGGCTACAAATGCAAAAATTGCTCCTATTGGAAGAATGGATAAAAACACAACTGGATTGTTGTTGTTTACAAACGATACTGATATGATTCGTAAATTTAGTTTACCAAATCAGAAATCACCTAAAATCTATCAGGTTTCTTTAGACAAAAACTTAAAATTTGAAGATTTAGAAAAAATAAGCAAAGGTTTAGTTCTTGACGGCCACCGTGTATCTGTTGAGGAAATAAGCTATATCGAGAAAGAACCAAAAAGTGAAGTAGGTCTTAAACTGCGCTCATCAAATGTAAAGGTTGTACGTGCAATTTTTGAAAACTTCGACTATAACGTACTTCGTATTGACCGTGTTTCTTTTGCAGGTTTAACAAAAAAGAATCTTCCTAGAGGTAACTGGCGATTTTTGACAGACCAAGAAGTTATTAATTTGAAAAACGCATAAATCTTCTCAAGATTTAATGGAATATAAATCCTGTTTTACTTTTGTAAAATGGGATTTTTTATTTCTTAGAAACTAAAAAAATTATGTCCGAAAAGTGTAAAGATTGATCTTCCGATGTTTTGGTTTTTTTCTTCAACAGATTCGTAACATGAAAAGCCAAGGATAATTTTGATTCCGGGTTGAATGCTGTTTAAAATGTCTCTTTTTTGTTCTTCTAAAAGGAGTTTTAGACTATCAAGTAACTGAATGTTATTTTTAAGATAAGAGACTACAAGGAGTGCAGAGAAGTTAAGTATTTCGCGGGCTGTTTCGCTTTTGATGCCGACTTCGTTTGAAATCATTTCAGAAATTCTGCCTTTTTTATTGGTAAAGATTTCTTTTAATATTGGATTTCCTTCTGTGCGATAACAATCGTCGACTGATAAAATTCTGCCAGAAGTAAAATCGACTTCCTGATAAAAACTTGAGTTGTCTTCGATTTGAGAAACAATCTCTTTGTAAAAACCAGATTCTTCGGCCTTGTTATAGAGTCCCATTAAAACCGTACCTATCGAAACATCAATTCCCTTTATTAGGAGTGCATCATTTTCAAAATAAAACTTGTTTAGCTTTGAAACAACATTAGAAGAAATAAAACGTCTAAGTTCAATTTGTAGGTTTGGGGTCATACTCATAACTTTTAAATAATTATTTATACTTATTCAAAATAATCGATAAAGTGGGGCTTTTTATCGTTTATCAGGATAAAAATATAAAATATTTTAACATATCCAAAAAATAAGTTAAGATTTTACTTTGTAGATTATGAGCACTTTAACATAAAAAACGTCAAATACCAGTAAATATAGCCTCTGCGCAGTCAAAACAGAGAAAATCTTATTTCTAAAAAAATTCAAATTTTTCTTAAAAAAATTAAAAAATAAGAAAAAAGCTAATTATTTGTTACACAATTAAAATAATAAGTTTCGATATTCCCATGTTGTGTGGATGAAAATTCCGAAATAGATTATACAAAACACAAAGTTGATAAAACTCGATGCAAGGAAACCAAGAAGAGATCCTGTAGCTGCTTTTAACGCACGTTTATGGTTTGTTGAATCATATATCATTTCACCAACTAAAGCTCCTACAAACGGACCAATAATTACCCCAAACGGAATTGGAGCCAGAATTCCAATTATTAACCCAATGTTTGTTCCCCAAACACCATAAGAGCTTCCGCCAAACTTTTTAGTTCCTTTTGCCGGAATGATATAATCTAAAACAGTAATTATTATAGTAAGCAAAAGTGTTATCCCTAAAAGCCAGTAATTGTTATCAACGGCTTTTGTTAAGTACAACAGCAGTAAACCAACCCAACAGCTGGAAAGTCCCGGCAAGACAGGCAGAAAACTGCCAAAAACACCTACTACCATGCATATAAAACCTAATATCAACAATAATGAATCCATATTTTTATGTAATTTTGCAATCTGCAATTTATTTGTGTGTCTTATAAAAATAGAAAGAAAAAACAATAAAATCTCTTTTAAAACAATTTTGAGTTATTTTCTTTCGTTTTTATTACCCAAAGACCAAGTTTCCCCAAGAAAATAATTGTATTTTTATACCACAAAATTTTAGTTTATTCAATTCAAAGTCAAAATCTTGAAGCAGTTTTTCTTTTTTATAGTTTGCATATTTTTCAATTCTTGTCAATATTTTGAGAAGAAAGTTCCTTCTGAAAAAGAATTACTTCAAAAAGAGCTAAAATCAATTAACTGGAAAGAAGTTGACGAATATCCTACAGTTTCTGACTGCGAGACAATTACAGACAAAAAAGAACGTCAAAAATGTTTTTTTGATGTTATGTCGCAGCTTATTCAGCAAAAACTCGACGTTGACAGTTTGTCTATTCTATATCCGGATCTGGATACAATACAAGTAAAAGTGACTATTTTCCCAAATTCTAAAATGAAATTTGAACCTCAATTTCAAAAAGATTCTGTGGCTTATGACACTATTAGAATCGATAGTATTCTTCATGCCCGTTTAGTCGATTTTCCTAAAGTAAATCCAGCCATAAAACGAGGTCTTCCTGTAAAAACTCAATTTATTTTACCTGTAATTATTAAAGAGAAAGAAAAGAAATAGTTTTTTAAAATTCATTTCCCTCTACTAAAAAAACTTAGTTAATTTCACTCTATTTTTTTAAGGCATTTTCTTACTTTTGTTTTAGATCTTTAAAAAAAAAATAAAATATGAAAAAGGAAATTTTAGACCGAATCAAAGAATTGGGTGGAAATATAAACAATGTAAAAGGAAAATCACTTTTGGAAGATTTACAGTCTATAACTTTTAATACAGTTCTTTACAAAAGACCTGAAGATACACCTTGGGCTTCTGCAGAAGACGAAGAACCAATTTATGGAATTGGCGATTTCGTTGATGAAAATGAAACTCTTTTTAAAGAAAATAAAGAGGCATTTTACGATAAAATAATTGAACAATATTTTAGATTAACAGATGAAGGATTTGGTCAAATGTTTTGGAAAGCTTCTTCTTTCACACCATTTAAAGAGGGTACACAAGATTATACAGAATGGTATCGAGATTTTACTGATCCTGATATAGATTTAAGCGAAACAATTAAAATAACAAACGATTCAACGCCAGATTTTATTTTTCTAATTTACAGCTATGGTTTCCCAGACAGCTATTATATCGTACAATCTGATCCAAATCCAGAAAACCCAACTTTATTCAGTACAGACCGTACAGGTTTTTTTAGCGAAGTTACAAATGAAGGAAATTTAGAAGATTTCATGAATACTTTTATGACAAAAGAAGAATTACTTGAGCTTTTGAAAAATAAACTTGGCAGTTGAAAAAATTTATAGTCAACTTAATATTATTGTAATTTCTATAATAAAAAATTAATCCCACAGTTTTATTATAGAAATTTGCTTTTTGATTTAACTTCTAAACCTGCGGTCTTTCCATTCATAAGAACCAAACAAACTATATAAAGCCACAGCAGAACTGAAAAAAGGATAAAACAAACTGCTTAATAAAAGACTTTTAATTCTGGTTTTGGTTAAAAATTTATTGGTGATGGAAAGCAGAACAAAATCGACTGCAAACTTTAAAAAAGCAGATAAAACCAAAAATGGATAACCCATAATTCCGAAAATAAACAAGAAAAAAGCAATTACCAGACTTAAGTTTCCGAAGAATACAATTATTCCCAGAAATTTACCAAACGTACTTTTATAAGAACTTGTTTTTGCCGCCCAGCGCACTCTTTGATGAAATAATGATTTCCAGTTTTCGGCAGGTTTTGTTAGTACAATTGCCTCATGAGCTTTTAAATAATGCACCTCATCTGGAAACATTTCGATTGCTTTCTGCAATAAAAAAACATCGTCACCGCTGGCAATTTTGTCATTTCCATCGAAACCGTTTAAGCTTTGAAACAACGTTTTTTTGTAGGCAAAATTAGCCCCGTTGCACATAAAGCCTTTGTTCAAACCAAAACTACCAATTGTAGCACCTTGCAAACTTGTTAAATCTAATTGCTGAAAATGATCTAAAAAAGAATTTTCACATTTGTATGAAACCGCTCCTGCAAGCATTGCAATTTTATTTTCCTGAATAAAATTATCAAACGTCAAAAGCCAGTTTTCCGGAACAATACAATCAGCATCGGTTGTAATAACCCAATCTGTTTTTACGTGCTGTATTGCTGTTGTAATGGCATCTTTTTTTGGAGAATTTGAAACACGGATATTATCAATAATTGACAATTGATAATTAACAATTGACAATTGAAACTTTTCAATTGAAGAATCATCAACCAAAATCACATCAAATAAATCTGTTGGATAATTTAAGTTAGATATGCTGTTTAAAAGATTGGGCAGGTTTTCTTTTTCATTTCGAAACGGAACTATAATTGTAAAACTAGTTTGTGGTTTTAAATCTGTTTTTTGATATTTTTTTACTTTGACAAAACCATAAATCAGCAAAGAAATGCTGACAATATAAGTGGTTAATATTGCAAACAACACAAAAATCATTCTGTTGTTTTGGTTTTAAAATTCAACACAAAATAACTCCCTAAAACTACTGGTAAAACGACATTCAAGAACCACATTAAAGTGCTTATAAAAATTACAATCCATTCGTTTACGCCTAAAATTCCGAAGAAATAAATGGCAACGCTTCCTTTTACTGCAAAATCTAAAAACTGAAATGTCGGCAATGAAGAGGCCAAAAAGTAAACCGACGTTATTGCTGCCATTAAAGTTAAATACGGTAAATCAACATCAAAACCTAAAAACAAAAAGTAGTACTGATGCGAAAAAACCAAATAGCGGCAAATTCCCAAAAAGATATTTTTCTGGTGAACAGATTTTGGAATTTCGTTGATTTTATGAATCAGTTTTTCAATAGAATGTCCCTTTATTTTTATCTTTTTAATTGAAAATAATACGATCAGAATGAATGCAAATCCTCCAAAAAGAATTAGAACTGTTTTGGTTGTAATTACATTAAATTGTGCATTGAAATACAGTAATCCAAAAATCCCGAAAATCACAGTTAGAATCATTTGGATTCCGTTGCAAATCAGGTTTAAAAAAACAACTCTTTTGGCTTCCGTTTTTGGATAATACAATGCTTTTCCGGCATATTCTCCTACTCCGTTTGGTGTAAAAATTCCGGCTGTCAAAGCGGCCAAAACCTGTTTTGCGGCTTCATAAACCGATATTTTATGAATTACCTGTGCCAGATTCTGCCACTTCAAAATTTCGAAATAACGGTTCAAAACACTCAAAAGCAGAATAAACGAAATTCCTAAAACTGACTGATTTTTTCGGAATAAAACAATGAATTTACTCCAGTCTAATTTGTCGTTGTTTGCCAGCTGATTGTAAATAAAATAAAATGCACCGCCAACAATTAAAAGTTTGGCCAGAAGAACTAGGAATTGCTTAGCTTTGTGAGGAATTGAAATCATGCCGCAAAAGTAATCAATTTGAGAATGTGGCAATTTGAAAATGAGAAAATGAATAGGTATCATTTTTCAAAAACTTGAAACGTGAAACCTCAAACTTGAAACAAAAACTTTGACACAAGAACGCATCATATTAGGTATTGACCCCGGAACCACAATTATGGGTTTTGGATTGATTAAAGTAATCAATAAAAAAATGGAATTTCTGCAATTAAACGAATTGCAGCTTTCTAAATACGACAATCATTACCAAAAATTAAGAATCATTTTTGAAAGAACCATTGAATTAATCGAAACGCATTGTCCAGACGAAATTGCAATTGAAGCTCCTTTCTTTGGTAAAAATGTACAGTCGATGCTGAAATTAGGTCGTGCGCAAGGTGTTGCCATGGCTGCGGGACTTTCAAGAGGCATTCCGATTACAGAATACGAACCTAAAAAGATAAAAATGGCAATTACCGGAAACGGAAATGCCAGCAAAGAACAGGTCGCTAAAATGTTACAACAGCTTTTAGGCTTAAAAGAATTACCAAAAAATCTCGATTCAACAGACGGTTTAGCGGCTGCGGTTTGTCATTTCTTTAATTCTGGAAAAGTTATTGCCGGAAAAAGTTATTCAGGCTGGGATGCTTTTGTGAAACAAAACGAAGATCGAGTTAAGAAATGAGTCAATATGCCAATTTGATAATTAGATAATTCTGTAGACAACATAAATTATCTAATTGACACATTCTCTAATTATCTAATTAAAAATGTCAGGAATTTACATTCACATACCTTTTTGCAAACAGGCTTGTCATTACTGCGACTTTCATTTTTCTACTTCTATGAAAAAGAAAGACGATATGGTTTTGGCATTAGCCAAAGAAATTGGCATGCGTAAAAATGAACTTCTCGACTCTGCTCGAAGTGACAATGAGATTGTGGAAACTATCTATTTTGGCGGCGGAACTCCTTCGGTTTTATCAAATGACGAAATAAACTTTTTAATTTCTGAAGTTTATAAAAACTATAAAGTTGTAGAAAATCCTGAAATTACACTCGAAGCTAATCCGGATGATTTGTCTGTTGAAAGAATTCTGGAATTATCTAAAAGTCCTATAAATCGTTTAAGCATCGGAATTCAGTCTTTTTACGAAGAAGATTTGAAGATGATGAATCGCGCTCATAATTCGGCGGAAGCCAAAAAATGTCTAGAAGAAGCAACAAAATACTTTGATAATATTTCGCTTGATTTAATTTACGGAATTCCGGGAATGAGCGACGAAATGTGGAAACAAAATATTCAAACTGCTTTAGATTTTGGCATTCCGCATATTTCGAGTTATGCTTTGACAGTTGAACCTAAAACGGCTTTAAGTAAATTAATTCAAACCGGAAAAATTGCCGAACCTCAAGACGAAGCCACTTCAAACCATTTTACGATTTTGGTTGAAATGCTTCAAAAAAATGGTTTTGTTCATTACGAATTATCGAATTTTGGAAAAGAGGATTATTTCTCCAAAAACAATTCGGCGTATTGGCTGGGCAAAAAATATATCGGAATTGGACCTTCTGCGCACAGTTACGACGGTGAAAAAAGAGGCTGGAATATTGCAAATAATTCATTGTATTTAAAAGCGATTCAAAACGATGAACTTCCAATTGAAACGGAAACATTAACCATTTCAGATCGTTATAATGAATATATTATGACGGGGCTGCGAACGATTTGGGGTGTTTCTCTAAACCGAATTGAACAGGAATTTGGATCAGAATATTTGAATTATTTATTAGAACAATCTCAAAAGTTCTTAAACGACGATCTGCTATCGATCGAAAACAACATTTTAAAGCCTACTCTTAAAGGAAAATTTTTAACAGATGGAATTGCTTCAGATTTATTTTATTTAGAGCCTGAGATTTAACCGCAAGGTTCGCTAAGATTTACGCAAAGAACGCTATTGTTTTTTTTGTAAGAATAAATTTATAATAAATAGAATAAACCGTAGATTTGAGTTTTAATTTTATAATTAATTACTCATGTCAGAAAATGATTTATCACGCATTGTGTTTCATTCGGCTTTGAACGTTCATCAAACTTTAGGACCTGGACTTTTAGAAAGTGCTTACGAAGAATGCTTATTTTATGAGTTAAGAAAACTAGGCTTATTGGTTGAAAAGCAAAAGGCTTTGCCTTTGATTTATGAAGAGGTGAAATTAGATGTTGGTTATCGATTAGATATTTTAGTAGAAAATAAACTAATTTTGGAAATAAAAGCAGTCGATTGTTTAAATGAAGTACATTTCGCTCAACTATTGACTTATTTAAAATTAACAAATTGCAAATTAGGCTTATTAATAAATTTTAATGTTGCATTACTAAAACACGGAGTTAAAAGAATAGCAAACAATCTTTAATAAAATCCTAGCGACCTTTGCGTAAACCTTAGCGCTCCTTGCGGTTAAATTATGATAGTAAAAATAAACAACTTCGAAATCGACTTATCAAAGCCCATTGATATCTCTATTCCATTAACCAATACAGATGAAAACCCAATTGCCTGGTATATTGAAAAACCTGTTATTGAACCTGTAGTTTTTGGCGACTGGATTGGGAAAGTTTCAGAAGGAAAATCATCAACGAATTTCAATAATATTTTCTTCAATCCGCATGGGCATGGAACGCACACGGAATGTTTAGGTCATATTACGAATGATTTTTTTAGTGTTAATCAATCGCTGAAACAGTTTTTCTTTTCTGCTAAATTGATTACGGTTGAACCTGAAAAGATTGGAGAAGATTATGTTATTACAAAAGAAAGCATTTCGACTTCGCTCAATGTGACATCACTGGATCGCGCTTCGACTTCGCTCAGCGTGACAAATGAAGCTTTAATAATTCGAACACTTCCAAATCAAAAGGAAAAAAAATCAAGAAAATATTCCAATACAAATCCGCCGTATTTGTCTGAAGAAGCAGCAATTTTCATCCGCGAAAGCGAAATTCAGCATTTACTGATTGATTTGCCAAGTGTTGACAAAGAACACGATGAAGGAAAATTATTAGCACATAAGGCGTTTTGGAATGTAAAAGACACGCACAATCTAAATTCAGATGCGAGATTTAATGCTACGATTACAGAAATGATTTACGTTCCGGACGAAATTGAAGATGGAAGTTATATACTAAATCTTCAAATCGCTTCGTTTGAAAATGACGCAAGCCCATCAAAACCAATTTTATATAAGATTTAAGGTTTGCCACGAATTTCACGAATTTGCACGAATTTCTTTTTTTATTTTGCCACAGATTAAAAAGATTTGCACAGATTTAATCATTTTAATCCTTTAATCTGTGGCAAAAAATTAATTCGTGAAAATTCGTGAAATTTGTGGCAAAAAAACAAAAACCATATGATTAGTGTATCAACTGATAAAGCAAAACTTGACGTTCCGTTTATACAAAACTTCCTGAAAGACATTTATTGGGCAGCTGGACGAACTATTGATGAAGTACAACGTACGATTGACACTTCGGTTTGTTTTGGAATTTATTTAAATGACAAGCAAATTGGCTTTGCACGCGTCATAACTGATTATGTTGTTTTTGCTTATTTAATGGATGTTTTTATTGATGAAGAACATCGCGGAAAAGGGTATTCATCAATTTTAATTGAAACAATGATGAATGATCCACAGCTTCAGGAAGTAAAAATCTGGCGTTTGGCCACAACTGATGCACACTTTTTATATGAAAAATTCGGATTTACAAAACTGAATCATCCTGAAAAAATGATGGAAAAAATAGTAAAATGAAAACAGTATTAAAATTTGAGGAAGTCGCTTTATTTATTCTTGGAATATTTCTTTTCAACCGTTTAAGTTATGAATGGTGGTGGTTCCTGGCTTTAATTTTGGCTCCTGATTTGTCTATGATTGGATATGCATTTGGCAATAAAAGCGGTGCATTATTGTATAATATCTTTCACTATAAAGGAATTGCACTTTTAATTTATGCTGCTGGATGTTATTTAAGCATTGAAAGCGCTCAATTAGCCGGAATTATTTTATTTTCACATTCGGCTATGGATCGCATTTTTGGATACGGTCTTAAATATGAAAAGGGTTTTAAATACACGCATTTAGGTGAAATTGGTAAATAAAAAGTTATGAATTTAGAAACGTTTTACGAATATTGTCTGTCTAAAAAAGGGGTGAGCGAACATTTTCCTTTTGATGAAGATACTTTGGTTTTTAAAGTTGGAGGAAAAATGTTTGCCTTATCTTCTTTATCACAATGGGAGAAGAATGAACAGTCAGTCAATTTAAAATGTGATCCAGACCGTGCACAAGAGCTCAGAGCCGAATATGACGAAATACAACCAGGATTTCATATGAGTAAAGTGCATTGGAATACGGTGGCATTAAACGGAAATTTACCCGTAAAATTTGTCAAAGAATTGATAGACCATTCGTATGAATTGGTTTTCAAAAGTTTGACGAAGAAAATTCAGAATGAAATTATCGAATTAGAAAATTAGGCATTACATTTGCATCGTTAGAAAAAAAATTTAGCAGCTTAGCCGCTTTGAAACTTAGCAACTAATAAACAATGAAAGAACAATTTAAAAAATTTCTGAACGAAGAACAAGATCCAAAAGCGATTGAAAAAATAACTTCGAAACTTACTGATTTATTAATGAAAGGCGAAGAAGTTGGATACATCGCAGTACAAAAAAAGCCTGCGATTACTGTTTTTCCGGATAGTATTGTATTAACAAACAAACGTATCATTATCTGTAAACCTAAAAATTTAGGGCTTTCTATGGATTTTACAGATTATACTTGGGATGATATTGCGAGTACTTTTGTAAAAGAAAACATTTTAGGTTCTGAATTTTCATTTGGCACTAAAACAGATTTAGCCGTTTCTATTGATTATATTCCAAAAATTCAGGCTAGAAAAATTTATACATACGCTAAAGAACAATTGGATTTATTAAAAAATCCAGTTCAGACTGCCACTCCAATTCAAGAAACTGCTGAACCTGTTTTTGAAGAAGAAGCAGAAGAAGAGATCGAAGAAGTTGAAACAGAAGAAGTAACAAGTTTTGCTGAAATTTTACCAGCAGCTCCTGTTGTTACAGAAACTTATGAACCGCTTCCGACTCAGCCAGCCGGAGAACGAAAATTAAGTGATTTATCTAAAGAAGAACTTTTTGATAAATTACAGAATTACAAAAAACTTCTTGATAATGGTTTAATCATGCAGGGAGAATATGATGCTTATAAAAAAGAGATATTAAGTTACATGTAAAATAGTCTTAAAGTCAAAAGTCGAAAGTCTTAAAGTTTTCTTTTGTTTATAAATAAAAAAGCCAGAAATAGAAATTCTATTTCTGGCTTTCTTTTTTAAGTCTGCATTTCGACTTTATAACTTTAGACTTTCCAACTTTCGACTTATAAAGTCGCCTTCTGTTTCTCTACAAATTTATGCGACTGCAGTTCCAGTAATTCTTTTGCATTTTTTCGCTGTAAATCAAATAAACCTTTATCTTCTGCAATATCAGCATAAACTTTATCATGCATTTCTGCACTGGTTTTTACTAATAATTCACGTTGGTATTTGTTTTGTTCCAAAGTGGCTTTCATTGCCGTTTCGGCTTCTTCTTGTTTAAAATCAAATTCACCTTTTGGAGCTAACAATTTGGCAATAATTGGTGATGTTTCAATAGCTAAAAACAAAAGCATAATGAAAAATGACGGAAGCCAAGGCAGTTTATTCAACGCATTGATACGTGCCATTAACCCATCAAAACCTTCGATGATAGGCTGTGTCTGCGAAACTTTTTTGTCTAAATCGGCTTGAAGCTGAACGCCTGCTTTTTCTTTTTCGGCAATTTTAGCTTCGTTGGTCTTTTTAAGAACTTCAAGTTCTTTTAAAGCTGCATCGTGTTTTTCGCGTTTTTCTTTATAAACCGGACCTTTTCCAAGTTTTTTTGTTCCAGTTGTTCCTTCGGCCTCAGTAATATAAACTGAATACAAATCGTTTACTTCTTTCTCTTTTTTTAGAATATCAGCTTTTAGAGCTGCAATCTCGGCTTTATTTTTATCTAAATCTGATTTGAAATAATTACCAACCTGCTTTTTATTAGCCAATTCCATCTCGTTTTTTTCTTTCAATAAAACTGTATTGATTTCTTTTTCGAAAATTTTAATTTCCAAAGGCTTAGAAATTACAATCGCAATAATTACTGCTAATATAATACGAGGTGTCGCCTGCAGGAATTCATCCATAAAACGATCTCTTTTCTTAATAGTAGAAACGATAAATCGGTCCAGATTAAAGATTAATAAACTCCATACAAATCCAAAAATCAAAGCGGGATAAATAGAATCGAAAACAGTAAAAAGCGCATAAGCACTGGCTAAGAAAGCCATTACTGCTGTAAAAAATACTGTGGCACCAATACCAACATATTTGGTTTGTTCGCCTTCTGAACAGTTTTCCAGGATGTCGCGGTCGGCTCCTGAACAAAGGATAAAAAATTGTTTTAACATGATTGATGATTTTTGATTGTGATTGATACGGCAAATTTAACGCCAAATTTTTAATTCTAATCAAAATATCAATTTCTTTTTATTTGTAAATCAAAAACTTGAAGTTTTAATGTTACTTAAACATTAATAATAACAAGCATTATCCGGGTAATCATAACACTATGTTAATTTTTTTCCAAGGGTTTAGTAATACTGGGGCTTTAGCTTCGCACCGATCAAATAAAAAACAAAACACAACGATGAAAAAATTCTATTTATTAACAACATTTTTATTATTGACCTTAACAGGTTTTGCCCAGAAAGCGATAATATCCGGAAAGATATTAGATGCTGATGACAAACTGCCTCTGCCTGGAGCCATGGTTCAAATTATAGGTGAAAAAAAATACACCGTTTCTGACTACAACGGTCGTTTTGAATTATTAAATATTACTGAAGGAACTTATAAAGTTGAAGTAAAATATATTGGATACACTACTTTAACTCAAGAAATAAAAGTAGAACAAGGAAAAAACAATGTAATTGATTTTGCTCTTAAAGCTTTTGAAAACGAACTGAAAGAGGTTGTTGTTGGAGATATCTTAAAAGGTCAGGCAAAAGCACTGAACCAGCAGAAAAACAATAAAAATATTGGAAACGTAATTTCTTCTGACCAAATGGGTCGTTTTCCTGATGCAAACGTTGGAGATGCGTTAAAACGTGTTCCGGGTATTACAATGCAAAATGACCAAGGTGAAGCTCGTAACATTATCATTAGAGGTTTGGCTCCGTCTTTAAACTCTGTTACTTTAAATGGTGACCGTATTCCTTCTGCTGAAGGTGATAACAGAAACGTACAAATGGACTTAATTCCGTCTGATATGATTTCTACAATTGAAGTAAACAAAACGCTTACATCAGACATGGATGCTGATGCAATTGGAGGTTCTGTTAACTTAATTACAAGAGCAACTCCAAATGGAGAAAGAATCTCTGCTACACTTGCAGGAGGATATTTACCAATTCGTGAGCATGCTTCTTATACAGCAGGATTTGTTTATGGTAACCGTTTTGCAAATGATAAATTAGGAGTAGTTTTCAGCGGATCTTATAATAATGTAGATTACGGATCTGATAACATCGAAAATGAATGGGTAAAAGATGATTTTGGAAATGAATATTTACAAGCTTCAGAAATTAGAAAATATGACATACAGCGTATTCGCCGCAGTGCTTCTTTGGCTTTAGATTATAAATTCAACGAAAACAATACAATTTTTGCCAATGCTATCTACAACTGGAGAGACGATAGAGAAAACCGTTTCAGAACCACAATCGACGATATTGAGCCTCTTTATAATGGTGAAGAAATTATTGGTTTTGAAGGACGTGTAAAACGTCAGACAAAAGGTGGTGTTGACAACAGCCGAAACAAAAACAGAAGATTAGAAGACCAAAGAGTTCAGAATTATTCGCTTCGCGGAGAGCATTTAATCAACTCTACTTTAGATTTAGACTGGTCTGCCAACTATGCAAAAGCAAGAGAATACCGTCCGGGTGAGCGTTATATCGAATACCGCCAAAAAGGTCTTGATGTATTCGAAAACTTAACAGACACAAGATTTCCTTTGGTTACAACGGCTGGAGAAGCTCTTGATCAATTTAAATTTGATTCTGTTACTGAAAATACAGACGAAACCAGCGAAAGCGAATTTGGCGCAAAAGTAAACATCCGTTTTCCTTTCTCTGTAATTGCAGGGGAAAAAGGAAGATTAAGAACAGGTCTTAGACTTCGTTTAAAGGAAAAAGAAAGAAACAATATGTTTTATGCTTACGAGCCAATTAATGATGGCATGGAATTATTATCTGAAGTTCCGAACAGCTATTATGATGGAAAAAACTTTAATCCGGGAAGTAAATATGTTCCGGGTGCATTTGCTTCGGCTTCTTTCTTAGGAAGTTTAGATTTAAATAACCCTGCTTTATTTGATAAAGAAACAGACCCAGCAGAATATTTAGCGGTAAATTACAATGCTAAAGAAAGAATTTCTGCTGCTTACGTAAGATGGGATCAGGATTTTAATGATAAACTTTCTATGGTAATGGGTGTTCGTGTTGAAAATACTCATATTGATTATACAGGAAACAGAGTTTTAGATGAAGAAGAATTAGAAAGCAAAATCAACAACACAAACTCATACACAAATGTATTGCCAAGTATTTCATTCCAATACAACGCAACAAAAGATTTAGTATTAAGAGCAGCGGCTACAACGGCACTTGCAAGACCAAACTATTATGCATTGGCTCCTTATGTAAACAACATTGCAGCCGATAAAGAAATTACAGCTGGAAATCCAGGTCTTAAAGCTACATACGCATACAACTATGATTTCATGGTAGAGAACTATTTCAAATCTGTTGGTTTGATTTCCGGAGGTGTTTTCTACAAAAAATTAAATGATTTCATTTACAACTACAGCGACAATCAATACACAGATGCTAAATTTGCTGCAGATTTCCCAAATCAATCAAACCCAATTCCAACTGGAGAAAACTGGTCATTTTTACAATCAAGAAACGGAGACAATGTTAATGTTTACGGATTTGAGGTTGCTTTACAACGTCAGTTAGATTTCCTTCCTGGAAAATTCTTAAAAGGTTTTGGTATTTACTTAAACTATACGTACACAAAATCTAAAGCAAAAGGAATTGCTGATGAGGATGGAAACGAAAGAAAAAATATCAGCCTTCCAGGTACTGCACCGCACATGTTTAATGGATCTTTATCATGGGAAAACAAACGTTTCTCTGCAAGAATCTCAACAAACTTTACATCTGATTATTTAGATGAATTAGGTTCTGAGTCTTACAAAGACAGTTACTATGACAAGCAGTTTTTCTTAGATGCAAATGCTTCTTACAAAATTACTCCAAAACTTCGCTTTTTTGCAGAAGCTAATAACTTAACAAATCAGCCGTTACGTTACTACCAAGGAGTTGCTGCTCATACAAAACAAGCTGAGTATTACCAGCCTCGTTACAATTTCGGATTGAAATTAGACTTGTAATCTGCACTTTTTTAAAATTCTTAAATTAGACAGAGTTTAGCGCTCTGTCTAATTGCATTAAAATATATAACATAATGAAAAATAAATATTTAGTTGCTCTTTTACTTTTAGCTGTTTCATTCACAGCTTGTAAAGACGATAAATTAGCTCCAGTTCAGCCAAACGCCGTAAAACCAACAGCAGTTACAGAAGCCCTGCCTCACGATACTGATGATCCTTCTATCTGGATTAACCCGACAGATCCTTCAAAAAGCATTGTTGTAGGAACAGATAAAGATACAGACGGCGCTTTGTATGCTTTTGATTTGAATGGAAAAATCCTTAAAAAATCAATTACTTTAAAACGCCCAAACAATGTTGATATCGCTTACGGATTGATTATTGACGGGAAAAAAGTAGACGTTGCCGTAACAACAGAACGTGAAGAAAACAGAATCAGAATTTTCAGTTTACCTGATTTAGAACCTATTGATAACGGCGGAATTCCTGTTTTTGAAGGCGATACAGAACGCGATCCTATGGGAATTGCTTTATATACTCGCCCAAGCGATGGAAAGATTTTTGCCATTGTAGGAAGAAAAACGGGACCTTCTGGAAGTTATTTATGGCAGTATGAACTTTCTGGAAACGGAAAATTCGCTGCTGCAAAAGTGGTTCGCAAATTTGGAACGTACAGCGGAAAGAAAGAAATTGAAGCTATTGCAGTAGACAACGAATTAGGTTTTGTTTACTATTGTGATGAACAGGCTGGAATTAGAAAATACAAAGCAGATCCCGCTTTAAACGATAATAAAGAACTGGCTTTCTTTGGTCAAAAAGATTTCAAAGCAGATCATGAAGGAATCGCGATTTACAAAAAAACAGATTCTACAGGATATATTTTAGTATCAAACCAGCAGGCAAATTCGTTTATGGTTTACCCAAGAGAAGGTGCAAACGGAAATCCAAACAATCATCCGTTATTGGCAGAAGTTCCAACTTCTACAATTGAATGCGACGGTGCTGATGTTACAAATGTAAACTTAGGTCCAAAATATAAAAACGGACTTTTTGTAGCGATGAGCAACGGAATGACTTTCCATTATTACGCTTGGGATTTAATTCAAAAACGTATCGACGAGGCAAAAAAATAAACCTTTTGAGTGTTTTCAGTCGCAGTACCCGTGTTAGTGTTTATTTTTTTTTACTGCGATTGAAAACCAAACAAAAAAGCTGTTCATTTCTGAACAGCTTTTTTACTTTGAATTAGTAAGTCCTTTTATTCTGTAATCGGTGCGCCTGCTAAGATTTCAGCATTGGCAAACTCTTCAAATTTGGCAAAATTAGCTTTAAATTTCTGTGCTAATTCTAACGCCTTTTTATCATATAAATCTTTGTCTTCCCAAGTGTTTCTTGGATTTAAAATTTCGCTTGGAACATTTGGACAAGATTGTGGTTTTGCAATTCCAAATACTTTGTGGTTTACATACTCTACATTATCTAGTTCACCGTTTAATGCAGCAGTAATCATAGCACGAGTATATTTTAACTTCATACGGCTTCCTGTTCCGTATGCACCGCCAGTCCATCCTGTATTGATTAACCAAACTTTTACATCAGCATCTTTCATTTTTTTGCTTAACATTTCAGCATATTTAGTTGGATGCAAAGGCATAAATGGCGCTCCAAAACAAGCAGAGAAATTAGGCTGTGGTTCTGTAACTCCTGCTTCAGTTCCGGCAACTTTTGCTGTATATCCAGAAATAAAATGGTAAGCAGCCTGACCCGGAGTTAATTTTGAAATTGGAGGCAGAATTCCGAAAGAATCTGCTGTAAGGAAAAATATATTTTTGGGGTTATGACCAATAGAACCCGGCTGAATATTGTCGATATGTGTTATTGGGTAACTTACACGAGTATTTTGAGTAATCGAAACATCATCAAAATCAACCTCATTAGTTCCTGCTTTAAAGACCACATTTTCTAAAAGCGCTCCTTTTTTAATCGCTCTAAAAATGTCTGGTTCATTTTCTTCTGTTAAGTTGATTACTTTAGCGTAACATCCTCCTTCAAAGTTAAAAACTGTATTTTCAGCAGTCCATCCGTGTTCATCGTCTCCAATTAATTTACGCTCCGGATCTGCAGATAAAGTTGTTTTTCCTGTTCCCGATAAACCAAAGAAAATTGCTGTATCGCCATCTTTACCAACATTAGCGCTGCAGTGCATTGGTAATGTGTTTTCGAAAACTGGTAAAATGAAGTTTAAAGCAGAGAAAATTCCTTTTTTCATTTCTCCTGTATAACCTGTTCCTCCAATTAAAGCAATTTTTTTAGTAAAATCAAGAATCGCAAAATTTGACTGACGTGTTCCGTCTACAGCAGGATCTGCCATAAAACTTGGAGCGCATACTACTGTCCATTCTGGAGTAAAGTTTGCCAGCTCAGAATCTTCCGGGCGTAAGAACATGTTATAGCAAAACAAGTTCGACCAAGCTGTTTCGGTAACAACGCGAACGTTTAATCTGTAATTTGGATCTGAACAAACATACGAATCACGAACAAAAACCTCTTTGTTCGATAAAAATGCTTTTACCTTATTATATAATTTCTCAAAAGCTTCTGGTGCAAACGGGATATTTACATTTCCCCACCATACTTTATCTTCTGTAATGCTGTCTTTTACAATAAAACGATCTTGTGGAGAACGTCCTGTAAATTCACCTGTATTAATTGCCAAAGCACCTGTAGAGGCCTCAACACCCTGTCCTGACTGCACAGTTATTGCATGAAGCTCATCTGCTGATAACTGGTAACGAACCGTTGCATTTTCTATTCCTAATTCTTTTAACGAAATCGATTGCGCGAAAAGTGTGTTATTGTCCATAAATTTAATGTTGTGTGTGTTATTTTTTGGGTGCAACAAAATATAATTTTACTTAATCTTAAACGTAAAGTCCAAGTTTGCAAATTGTTATATTTTTTTATCAAGATGATAAAAAGCAATAAAAATTCACATAAGTAACCTTATATGTTAATTATGAGACAAAATTAAAGATTAATTTTAATACAGAATTTTTTTTTCGGGATTTTATGATTTTTTCCTCAAAATAGTAAGAAATAATACCGCCCAGCCTATAATTAATAAAAATCCGCCTAAAGGTGTTGCGAATACGATAATTTTAGAATCAAAAACTGTAAGACTTTTTGTAGCTAAAATATAGATCGATCCGCTAAAAAGAACAACTCCTGCTACAACTAAATTATAGATTGTTTTTACGGTTTTTTCGGCAATATCTTTTCGGGTAGAAAGAAAAAGTAAAAAGAGAGCGTGGTACATTTGATAACGAACCCCAACTTCAAAAGTGTTTAACTCCTCAATAGACAAATATTTTTTTAATAAATGGGCTCCAAAAGCTCCAAAAATAATAGCTAACATCCCTATAAAAGCACCAGTTAAAACAATTTTTCTTTTCATATTTTCTAAACTTTAATTTTAAACAAAAATACTCCATCCTATTCAATTTTCGTTTTAGTTTCTCAATTATTTCAGCACTCGAAAACGTATTTTTTTATGTGAGATAGAGATAAAAAATATCATTTTTCAAATTAAATTTGTTATATTTATAACATTTAAATATGTTTGTGTTAAAATATTAGAATTATGAGAAGCGTTTTAATAATTGGAGCCGGCAGATCTGCTTCATCTTTGATAAATTATCTGCTTAAAAAATCAGAAACCGAAAACCTGCATCTTGTTGTTGCTGATTTGTCTTTGGCCTTAGCCGAAAAAAAGACACAAAAGCATCCCAATGCAACTCCAATTGCTTTAGATATTTTTAATACCAAAGAAAGACAAACTGCTATTGAAAAAGCTTCGATAGTAATTTCGATGCTTCCGGCACATTTACATATTGAAATTGCTAAAGACTGTATTCTGTTTAAAAAACACCTCGTAACGGCTTCTTACATTAGTGATGCTATGCAGGCTCTGGATCAGGAGGTAAAAAAGAACAATTTGATTTTCATGAACGAAATTGGTCTTGATCCGGGCATAGACCACATGAGCGCCATGAAAGTTATTGACGAAATCAGGTCAAAAGGCGGTAAAATGCTTTTGTTTGAATCTTTCTGCGGTGGTTTAGTAGCTCCGGAATCTGATAACAATTTGTGGAATTACAAATTTACGTGGGCACCAAGAAACGTAGTTTTGGCCGGACAAGGCGGTGCTGCAAAATTCATTCAGGAAGGTACTTATAAATACATTCCATACAGTGCTTTGTTTCGCAGAACCGAATTTCTGGAAGTAGAAGGTTACGGGAAATTTGAAGCTTATTCTAACCGGGATTCTCTTAAATACCGTTCAGTTTATGGTTTAGATGATGTTCTGACTTTATACAGAGGAACAATTAGAAGGGTTGGTTTTTCGAGGGCATGGAATATGTTTGTACAACTGGGAATGACTGATGACAGTTATATTCTTGAAGGTTCTGAAAACATGAGTTATCGCCAGTTTATCAATTCTTTCCTTCCGTATCATCCAACAGATTCTGTCGAAATTAAAACCCGATTGATCTTAAAAATCGATCAGGACGATATTATGTGGGATAAACTTCTGGAACTGGATTTATTTAACCCAGACAAAAAAGTAAATCTGCCAAATGCTACTCCGGCTCAAATTTTAGAAAAAATCTTAACAGACAGCTGGGCTCTTGAACCAGAAGATAAAGATATGATTGTAATGTATCATAAATTTGGTTATGAACTAAACGGCGAGAAAAAGCAAATCGATTCGAAAATGGTCTGCATTGGCGACGACCAAACTTATACGGCAATGGCAAAAACGGTTGGACTTCCGGTGGCAATGGCAACATTGTTAATCTTAAACGGAAAAATCACAACCCCAGGTGTTCAGCTCCCAATTAAGAAAGAAGTTTACGAACCTATATTAAAAGAATTAGAAGAATACGGCGTTATTTTTAACGAACAAAAAGTACCTTATTTTGGATATAATCCAGATTTATTTTAATCTGGATTCTTCATTTTTTTTAGAATTTTTTTTTAGTTTATTTTATCCGCTTCTATCTTTTTAGAAGCGGATTTTTTTATTTTTTTAAGCAACAGAAACAAAGAGAAAAACTTAGCGTCTTAGAGTCTCAGTAATTCTACTTCTCACTTTGAATAGTAATTGGCAATCCATAACTTACACGAACCGGTTCTCCATTTTCAGTAGCGGGAATCCATTTTGGAGAAAGTCTTAAAACTCTAACGGCTTCCTCGGCTAAACCATATCCCAAATCTTTTTTAACTTTAATTTCAGATAAACTTCCGTCTTTTTCAATCATAAACTCCATTAATACTTTTCCCTGTACTTTGTTTTTTGAAGCTTCTGCAGGCATTTTAAAATTTTTACCAATAAACTTATAGAATTCTGTTATCCCGCCAGGAAATTGAGGCTCATTTACACTAGTAGTATCATAACTAACTTTAAAATCATTTTGATCTTTTAAACTGTTTGTCTGAGCTGTAGTTTTTGTAGAAAAAATAAATAATATTAAACCGCAAATCGCAGTTGCAAAACCCATTTTTAAAACAATTTTTGTCGAATTTTCTTTTTTGGTCATCATAAGTAAACGTTTTTTAGTTATTAAATAATTAATATTACTAGCAAGCGAAATCGTATTTTTATTTGAAGCAAAATCAAGTAATAAATTCTGATAATCTGAAACCGAATTAAACTGTTTATTTACAGCTTCATCAGCCAAAAACTCATGATTGAGCTTTATTGCTTTTTTTAAAAGAGAAAAAAACGGATTAACCCAAAATACAATTTGCAGTGCTTCAACAAAAAGAACATCCAAAGTATGCCGCTGTTCTAAATGCGCCCTTTCGTGTGCAATTAATTCTGATGGAATTTTTCCCATTTCAAAATCTGTTTTATTGACAAAAATGGCATTCCAAAAAGAGTGAGGTAAAACTGCCTCATTGGTTAAAACTACTTTGACACCATTTACGAAGCAGATTTCTTTTCTTTTTAATTTTATAAAAAATGAAATTAGGTTTAAAACAAAACGAAGAGCCAGCACTATTGAAACAATAACATAAACACGAATTAAATAATAGAAAATAGTATACATGATGTAATTTTCATTTAAAGGAGCACGTCCTTTTTGAATCACTATTCCTTCTAATTGAATATTGTTTATTCCCGTTTCAAATGTGGTTTTTATTGAGAACAGCTGCAGCGGAATTACAAAACTAAAAATCAAACTTCCAATAAGATAGGCACGGTTAAAACGAAACATTTTTTCGTTCTCCAACAACAATTTATATACTGCATAAAAAACAAAAAGCAGTATTCCTGATTTTAAAAGATAGGTTATCATTTTTTCTTTTTTTGAATTTCTGAATCGATTATTTTTTTAAGATCTTCCAGTTCCGAAGCTGTTAAATTGGTTTCGGTAGTAAAAAACGAAGCAAACTGCGATGCCGAATTATTAAAGAAATTACTAATGAGCCCTTTTACATGTTTTGCAAAATAGTCTGTCTTTTTTACCAGCGGATAATATTCTCTCGAATTTCCAAATTCGTTATACGCCACAAATTTCTTGTCGATCATTCGTTTTAAAAGCGTTGCTACGGTTGTTGTTGCCGGTTTCGGCTCCGGATACGCTTCGAGCAAATCTTTCATAAAAGCTTTTTCAAGCTTCCATAAATGCTCCATTAATTGTTCTTCTGCGTTAGATAATTGTATCATGGTTTCGTATTTTCAAGTTTTTCTATTTCAGCTAATTCTTTTTTGTATTGCTCCAAATTCCATTCAATATTCATTTTTGCAACATATTCGGCCATTGTACCAAGTCCAACTTCTGCACGTCTTTTGTCTACATTATCCGGGTCTATCATTGGTGCAATACAAATTTTACCAGTTTTTTTATTCTTTGAACTCTGACTGCCATAAATTTGTTTTTTCCCTTCTCTCAGCGCTACTCTGTCTTCCAGATACGCCAGGTTTCCAGGATTTGCATTACCGTTTTTAACCGCTTCTCTCATCATAGGCAGATATTTTTGCTGGTATTTTAAATCAGAATGCTGAATTACAAGAAACAACGTTTGATTTCCTTGTGTTCCCACTACATTTTTTCCTAACCAGCCTTTTTCGTCCAGTATTTTCATAACCTTAATAAGATTAATACTGTCTTTTCTTTGCATAATTTTACCAATGCTGTCAATTTTCTTTTTATCAGGTTTTGAGGCTCTGTAAACACTCATAAATTCGCCGCGAATTTCCTGATCTTCGGTATAAATCTCTGCAAGTTTTTTCTCAAGCACTTTATCATAATTGGCTCCAATAACATCTAACTTCTTCTGCAGCTTATCAATTGTTTTATTCCATTCTTTTTGTGAATGCAAAGGCTTTAAATCGTTGTCAATTTTAATATGTGCAATATTCTCGTATCCGTTATCGATAGAAAGATTCAGCCATTTAAATGCTTTTTTATTTTCTTTTGCCATCGACGCAGAACAACCGGCATTGTATAAATCTGACCATGATTTCTGTTCTATTTTAAAAGCTTTATCATAGTATGAAACCGACAATTCATAGTTTTTTGCCGCATAACAAGAATCTGCTTTTCGAACCCATTCTTTATAAGTTTGAGCCTGCATTACACCAATATTCATTGTGATAAAAAAGAAAGCAATTAGTTTTTTCATATACTTATTTAATTAACGGTTATTCTCTACACTTATAGACATTGCTCTACAAATGTAGAGTTAAATTTTAAATATGCAAGAAAAAGAGGTCTTTTTTTTTAGGAACAAAGGTTCAGAGAGACAAAGTGACAAAGGTTTTTCTTTTGAATTTTAAAACATGGGAAACAAAAAAATCCGCTCATTTCTGAACGGATTTTATTTTAAAAATCTTTGCGGCCTTGCGAGTTTGCGAGCAAAAAACATAGCGAACTTTGCGTAAACCTTTGCGCTCTTTGCGGTTAAAAAAAACCTAACCGCAAAGTACGCAAGGTTTTTATTTAAGGTTACGCTCATAAACGCAAAGTTCGCAAAGCTATAGGATTAAACTTTGCGAACTTTTATAATCTTACTTAAAAAATCCTTGTGACCTTTGCGTTCTTTGCGGTTAAAAAAACTACTTAGAAGAAAGCTCCACAAAATACTTGTAAAACAACGGAATAGTCTCAATACCTTTTAGATAATTAAAGATTCCGAAATGCTCATTTGGCGAGTGAATAGCATCGCTGTCCAAACCAAATCCCATTAAGATCGTTTTGCTTTTTAATTCTTTTTCAAACAAAGCCACAATTGGAATACTTCCTCCAGAACGAACCGGAATTGCAGGAACTCCAAACGTTTCTGTATACGCTTTGTTTGCTGCCTGATAACCAATGCTGTCAATTGGCGTTACATAACCTTGACCACCGTGGTGAGGCGTTACTTTTACTGTAACTCCAGCTGGAGCAATGCTTGTAAAATGTTTTGTGAAAAGTTCTGTAATCTCTTCCCATTCCTGATTTGGAACCAAACGCATTGAGATTTTAGCAAAAGCTTTACTCGCAATAACCGTTTTAGCACCTTCGCCAGTATAACCGCCCCAAATTCCGTTTACGTCTAATGTCGGACGGATTGAGTTTCTTTCGTTCGTTACATATCCTTTTTCACCATACACATCGGCAATGTTTAAAGCATTTTTATATTTTTCTAAGCTGAAAGGCGCTTTTGCCATTTCGGCTCTTTCTTCTGCAGATAATTCTTCTACTTTATCGTAGAAACCTGGAATTGTAATATGATTGTTTTCGTCGTGAAGTGAAGCAATCATTTTTGCCAGAATATTAATTGGGTTCGCCACAGCTCCACCGTATAAACCTGAATGCAAATCGCGGTTTGGACCTGTAACTTCTACCTCAACATAACTCAAACCTCTTAAGCCTGTCGTGATAGACGGTTGTTGGTTAGAGATCATTCCTGTATCTGAAATCAAGATTACGTCGTTTTTCAGTTTTTCCTGATTGCGCTCTACGAACCAAGCCAAACTTGCCGAACCTACTTCTTCCTCACCTTCGATCATGAATTTTACGTTACAAGGCAGCGTATTGCTTTGTACCATTAATTCAAGCGCTTTTACGTGCATGTACATCTGACCTTTGTCGTCACAAGCTCCACGCGCGAAGATTGCGCCTTCTGGGTGAATATCTGTAGTTTTAATAACCGGTTCAAAAGGTGGTGAAGTCCATAATTCTAATGGATCTGGCGGTTGTACGTCGTAGTGCCCGTAAACTAAAACCGTTGGAAGATTTGGATCTATAATTTTCTCTCCGTAGATAATTGGGTAACCTGGAGTGTCGCAAGTTTCGACATAATCGCACCCTGCTTTTGATAAACTTTCTTTTACAGCCTCTGCTGTGTCAATAACATCTTGAGAATATGCAGTGTCGGCAGAAACCGACGGAATCTTTAATAATTCGATCAATTCGTTGATAAACCGATCTTTATGTTGTTGAACGTAGGACTTAATATTTTCCATTTAAATTATTTTTATAGAAACCCAAAAGTACAAAAAAGAGAATTAAAAAAAATTTTGAAAAAATGCTTTGATAATTCAAAAGTATGCCTATCTTTGCACCCACAATTACCGCGGATATGGCGAAATTGGTAGACGTGCCAGACTTAGGATCTGGTGCCGCAAGGCGTGTAGGTTCGAGTCCTATTATCCGCACTAAAAAAAGCTTCTGAAGATTTTTCAGAAGCTTTTTTGTTTTTAGAATGTCTGCTGTTTTCTCCTAATGACTTATTTATCTTTCCGCAATATTTCTTCCCACTCGTTTAAAATTTTATATAAATTAAAGTATTCAGGATCTTCACAAACAGCATCTAATGATGAACCATAATCAGCTGAATATTTTTCGTATCTATTCTCTATAGCATTCAATTTATATTTTAGATAATAAGTTATAGATTCTTTTTGTGTTTTATCAAGAAGAGAAAATCTTCTTTTTTGGTATTCCTTATCTAAATTATAACCCAAAGTAAATAAAACATCAACAGAATAAAATTCTGTTCCATCAACAACTTGCTGCTCCAAAATATCGAATATTAAAAATTTTGGAAGACAAAACCTCATTCCTTTTGCATCAAAAAACGATAATGAGCTAGCACAAAGAGAGATATCTTTATACGAAATAGCATTCCAATTTTCTCTTTCATCCTTCTTTCTTAACTCTAACATTGTTTTTGCATCAGCATAATCATCTATTCCCTGTGCTTCCCAAAGACCAATTCCATCCTCCAACTTCACATCTTTAAAAGCAGATTGTATGTTTGCAATCAATTCTTCCTTTTTCATTATAAATCTAATTAAATATCAAAAATAAGAATTTTCATATTTTTATCATCTTGACGAAAGGAGATTTCAGCATAACCAACGGGTTGTACACATGAAAAAAATTATGGAGATAAATCTGAATTTTTTGTCGGTTTGCTGTTTTGGTTTCTCCTTTCGTCGAAATGAAAATAATCTCTTTTATTTACTCAACATCAAAATAAGGATCGAAAACTTCCGCCAGTTTATTCATCCAATAAAAATTATCATCGATATTAGGTAATTCCGATTCTAATGTTTCGCATCCGCGCATAGAACATAACGTAAGCGCATAATTTACCTGCCGTATCATTTTCGCCATATCTTTTGGATCTAGAATTTCAGTAAAAAAATCTTTTAATCTGTTTTCTACCTCTTTAGAAAAACCACCTGTAGCCATTATCTTATTTTTTATTTGAGACAAATATAATAATTTGTATGCTAATTGGCCTACATGAACAAAATAAATCTTTTCACTTTTGAAATATGAATATTTCAGAAGAAACTTTTCTCGTTAATCTTGGTGTTCACGTTAGACAATTACGTGAAAAGAAAGGCTTATCTCAACAAGGTTTAGCTGACGACTGTAATATTAACAAATCTCAAATAGCAAGATTAGAAGTTGCTAAAGTAAATACTGGCATAAAAACCCTTGTAAAAATTGCTAATGCTTTAGATATTGAACCTAAAGAATTGCTTGATTTTACTTTGAAATAGAAGTAATTCGGCTAAAGCCTTTTCTCCTTTTTAAACATAAAAAAACCTCCAGCTAAAGCAGGAGGCAATTGATTATTTTTTAAAGTCTGTTTGTCATTTCGAGGAACGAGAAATCACACTCGTATATTGACAAAGACTAGCACATTTCTTTATGGAGTTTCTAGTGTGATTTCTCGTTCCTCGAAATGACAAATATTGCGCAAAAAAACCTTTGCCAAAGTTTAAAACTTCCACAAAGGCCTCGCGTATAGCATTTTTGGTCCCGATAGCTATCGGGAGAAATTTAATTTTTGGGATTTAATAACTCAATTATCTTATCGACATTCACTTCACTATAATCTTTAATATAAAAATCACATGGCGGAAGCTGTTCTTTTGTATGCGTACTTAAAACGCCTACGACTTTCATTCCGGCATTTAATCCTGCTGTAATTCCCGAAAAAGAATCTTCAAAAACTACACAATCAGACGGAGAAACACCAACACGCTCTGCCGATTTTAGATATACTTCTGGATTTGGTTTATGAAATGTAACATCTTCTGATGACATCATCGAATCCATTTTTTCGTCTAGTTTTAGGAAATTGGCAATTAAATCCAAGTTCGCTCGAGGTGCCGATGTTGCAACAGCTGTTTTGAAACCACGAGATTTTAATTCGCTTAAAAAATCCATATAATGTGGAATCGTTTCGACTTTGTCTTTGTAAATCTCGCGAAACATTCCTTCTTTTTCGTCTTCTAATTTTATCAGTTCTTCTCCCGCGATCGGACGTTTGAAGAAATGCGTCATGATATAACTATTGTGTTTTCCGTACATATGTTCTTCAAATTCTTCTTTCGTGTACGGAATATTATATTTATCGAAAAACTTTTCAAAAGCGATCACATGATGCGGATTTGTATGCGAAATCACGCCGTCCATATCAAAAATTACACATTGCTGGCTCATAATTTTGTTTGTTGTTTTTAACGGTTGCAAGTTAGGACAATAAAGCGGTTATTACACAGAGATTCGCAAAGGATTTTCACAGAGATTCACAGAGTTTCACAGAGTTTTTTTCAAGTTACTGTTTGTCATTTCGACGAAGGAGAAATCTCCACAAGAAGCTCGACAAAGATTGGACTTTCGTTGCGGAGTTACTTACGGAGATTTCTCCTTCGTCGAAATGACATAAAATGAGAGCAGAACTTAGAACCTGAAACATTAAACCTGAAACAAAATCTCTACCCAATCCAAATCTTGCTTTTCACCAAAGTCATAGTCTGTCTCAAATGCTGATTGCAGGCAATAAGAATTATCAAAACCAATAAACCGTAACCCACAATGGTGTAAATCTCCATATCGGCCAATAAAGTCGATTGTTTGGTAATACTTCCAAAAATCTTTTTCATAGCTAAAACATTCGCATTATCTGCGGAATATCCTTTGGCAATAAAACTCTGCGTAGCGTTTGCAATGTTTTGCTGTGCTTCGGGATTTTCGCCCGTTACAAACTGACTTAGTTTTAAAAAGTGTTTTTTATTTAAAAATACCGTTGCATTCTGCATAACGCAAAAACCAATCGTACTTCCCCAGAAACGTCCAGAAACACCGACAATTCCCGAAGAAACCGCCATATTTGCAGGAACCGAAGAAGTAGTAAATAAAATCAACGGAACAAATAACAATCCAACTCCGATGCCCTGCAAAAAGTACGGAACAATAATATCTGACAAAGCCACATCGGGCACAAAAAGAAACGTAAACCAAAAATGATACAAGGCAATCAGCGAAAAACCAATCAGAAAAATGATTTTGGTTGAAAGCGATTTCATCAAGAAAAAAGCCGCCAAAACCAATCCGATAATATTTCCGAGTCCGTTAATGTATTGCACACCCGCAACTCGAGACGGATCCCAATTCCAAATCGAATACATCGCCGAATGGCAAAGACTCAGCGTTGCTCTGCTGATGTAAAACAGGAAAAACAATAAAAACCCAATTCGAAGATTGGCATATTTAAAAACTTCAAAATTAAAAGTGGGTCTTTTAACCAAAAGCTCTTTGAAGATGAACAAACCTCCCGTAATAAGTGCCGTAATAAGCATTAAAACCATTTGAGAAGATTCGAACCAATATTTTTTCTCGGCATACACAAAAAAGTAGGCACCGCAAAGAATCGCTGTTAAAACCAAAAAGTAGCTCATCCAGTCGATTTGATACAACGGGATTTTCTTTGTTGTTCGGTGCCCACGAAAAGTAACCAAGATTAAAAAGACATTTAAAACCTGCAGTCCGCCCGAAACATACAGCATGTATTTCCAGTCGTAATGATCTAGAAACCAAACTGCAATATTCATAATAAAAGGCGTAGACAGCAGTAGAGAACCATAATAAAAGGAAAAACCAATTATAATGGCATTTTTAGAATCAAACTGCTCAATAAGCAATTGTCTGATAGTAATGGCAGGAAGCGCCATTAAGATTCCTTCGGCAACTCTCAGCAATAGAAAAACCGCAAAATTATCGACATAACCCGACGTTACAATCGTAACTCCAATTAAGGAATAAACACCCATGAGGTAATTTTTGGCAGGAAAAAAACTCGAAAATCGGCTTTCTATGAGAATTGTAGCCAGCAGAGTTCCATACGTTACGCACATCGCGTACTGCAAATCTTCGGGCTCAATGTCCAGAAAACTTGCCGCATACGTTACATTTGACGTATAAACTCCCAATAAAATCATGGAATGCAAAAGGCAAACAAACAAAATTGTAATGATTGCCCATTTTGGAACCCATGATTTAAAAATACTTTTATCTTCCATTTTAGTGTGCTGCGATCACAGTAATATTCATTCCCGCTCTTAAAAAGTCGGCTTGTTTGTCGCTGTCTTTCAACTGAATTCTAACGGGAATTCTTTGTTCAATTTTTACGAAGTTACCCGTTGCATTATCCGGAGGAAGCAATGAAAATCTTGCCCCGCTCGCCGGTGATAAAGATGCAATTGTGCCAACAAAAGTTTTATCACTCAAAGCATCGGCTTTTATTTCAACATCTTGCCCAACGGTTAAATATTGCAATTGCGTTTCTTTAAAATTGGCCGTAATCCATTTTTCTTTACTTACAATTGACAATAAAGACTGACCTTCTTTTACCAATTGTCCTGGCTGTAAAGTTCGTTTTCCAACCCAGCCGTCATAAGGCGCTGTTATTATGGTGTACGAAAGAAATAAAGCAGCATTATCTGCAACAGCTTGTTTTGAAGCAATATTGGTTTGCGTTGTCGGAACATTTGCTTCGGCAACAGAAGTACTTAAAGCCGATGAATGGATTCTATTTTTCATTTCCTGAAAATGCGCCTGCGCCGACTCGTAATCAGCTTTTACTTTCTCTAATTGCTGAGAAGTTGCCGCTTCTTCGCTTACCAAAGCTTTATATCTTTCGTATTCCAATTTGGTTTTCCAAAGATTCGATTTTGCAGCTTCTAACTGCGCTTCGTTAATCGCCGTTGCACTTGCTGTATTTATAGCATTTTTCTGCGCCACAACACTATTTTGCTGTGCGTTTTGAACATCGGCAAGAGCCGCATTCAATTTTGATTTATATTCACGATTGTCAATCACAACCAAAGTATCTCCTTTATGCACAAACTGATTTTCGTTAAAACGAACTTCCTGAACATAACCCGTAATACGCGACATAATTGGCGTTACATATTGTTCGACTTGCGCGTCGTTGGTTTCTTCGTGATTTCTGTTGAACACATAAAACCAAATTCCTAAAATAACACCGCTTATAACAAGCACACACGCAATAATTGTTATTAGTATATGAAACGTTTTATTTCTTCTAGTTTCATTTTTTATCTTAACCATAAACTCTATATCTTTAATTATTTCCCCCGGATTAAAATCCGGCGCTACAATATGAATTGTTCCTTCGGAACTGAATCTATATTTTTTAATCTTTTACTTCTTTTTTCTTGTCTCTTGCTTCTAAGGCCTTAGCCTAATCTCTCACCATCTAGCTCTGCGGAAGCATTCCAGCCGTATGAAGCAATTCGTAATGTTTTAAAACCGCATCCAATCGCGTAGAAATTTTGTTGTATTTCGCTTGAAGCAAAGCATTATCCGCGTCAACCATTTCAGTAATTAAAACCAGCTGGTTTAAGTATTTCAGCTTTACAATGCGGTAATTTTCGTCAGCCAAATCCAGTGCTTTGTCAACCACAACAAACTTTTCAAGAATTTCCTGATATTGTGTATGCTCTTTATACAACTTGTCCTGAATTTCCTCTTTTACAATTTCATTCTGCATTTCCTGCCATTTGATTTTGGTGCTCGCCTGCTCCATTTTGGTTTTATTTTTATATAAAGACGAAAGATCAAAAGTGGCTTCAATACCAACTTGTCCTAAAGTATACAGATACGGATTTGGCGGAAAGAATTTATAGTTTGGATAATAAAAACCGTAATTCCCAAAGAAATGAACGCTTGGCAAATAGTTTCCTTTTACCATTTTAAGTTCGGTTTTACTGATATTCAGCTCCTGGCTAGCAATACGCATTTCTTCGTTTTGCAAAGCTTTATTCATATAAAAATCATACGGATCCAAACCGTTCATTTCGTCCAAACTCGACGTTGTATCAATCGCAATTTCTTCGTTTTCTGGAATCTGGATCAGCGTTTTCAGATCGTGAAGTGCGATTTTAATGTTTTTGGAGTTAGTTAACGCATTCAATTCGCGATCTGAAAGCTGTAATTCGGCACGAATAACTTCGTTTTTCGTAACCGTTCCATGTTTTTGAAGCGATTGTACTTCTTTCAATCGGCTTTTTTCTTCTTTGATGTTTTCTTCGAATATTTTCTGAAGTTCCATCATTTTATAAATTGCCAAGTAGTTTGCCACCACTTCAAGCTCGATATCATTTTCAGCCTTTTCGGTTTTTATTTTAGCAATTTCATTTTCCTGATTGGCAATTTTGATGGCATTATTGATCTTATTTCCGGCGTAAATTGGCATTTTAAAAGTCGAATTGACTTCATAGATTTCAGGAATTGCCGGTGTAACTTCTTTGTCTTTTAAAAACCCGCTTCCTTTAAATTCGGTAATATTCGTAATTCGAGAATACATGCCGTTTAGCTGTACGTCTGGCAGTCGGAGTTCTTTTCTTTCTTTAATGTTTTGCTCTGAGAGCGTGACCTCCAATTGAGATCTAAGGATTTTTTTGTTGTTTTCTTTAGCCAGCTTCAAAGCTTCTTGCAATGAAACCGCATGAACTTCCTGCGCTTGTAAACCATTGAATGCTAATACAATTAAGAATAACAGCAGGATTCTGGGAAAACAATCGTCTGTAGAATTTGTTGTTTTAAGGAACATGAATAATTAAATATTTGATGCTGCAAAGTTCCTTCATTTTTCTGGTGACTGATAATTCTAAAAAGCCAAGAACATATTCATTTCAGACAAATGTTAAAATCGTATTTTCCGAAAACGTTATATTAAAACACTGAAAAACAATTTATTACAAAATATATTTTGATTGTGAAATTTTCACACAGATTTTAATAGATTTTAGCAGATGCGCGCAGATTATACCTTTTTCCCCGAAATAATTATTTAACACATAGAAACATAGGCTTTAACTAATCAATAAAGATTAAAAATAAATGATACATCATTCACACATAGCTATGTGTATTAATGCTAAGTGAAACGCCTTTCAACACAATAAAAACTATGTTTCTATTTGTTAAAAATATCTGTTGAATCTGCCCAAATCTTTATAAATCTGCGTGAAACAAAATTTTTATTTACGTTCTAAAATCTCCTCACCGTTTAAGTAATCGGAAGGTCTTTGGCCTAAAATTTTGAAGAAAGTGTTGCTGAAAGTCGGAACACTATTGTAACCAACTTCTTCGGCTACCTCTTTTACCGAAAGCTTTCTTTCTAATAAAAGTTCGATTGCTTTTAAAATTCTTCTAATAGTATAATATTGAATAAACGACATGCCCAGATCTTTTTGAAACAAACGATACAAAGAGCGTTCGCTGAAACCGAATTCGTGAGCTACATCAGCAAAAAGAATCGTTTCTCCGAGGTTATTTTCAATATAACGAAGGATTTTACTAAGTCGTTTGTCTTTTGGCTGTGGTAATTCTAAAGGAAGGTTATTGGTACATATTTGTGGAAGAATCGCTTTTATCGCTTTAGCAATGGCAAAGTTCGGAGTTCCTTTTTTAAGATCACCGTTCCATCGATTGGTAAAAAGCATCATTTGCAGCAATAAGTTATTAACTGGATAAATTCCTTCTACTTTATAAAAGTCATTTTCGTCTTTTTCAACAGGAAAGTATAAATTTCGCATCGTCACACTTTCCGATTTCGGTTCGATGCTATGCTCCACTCCACTCGGAATCCAGATAAAATGCCTTGCTGGCAAAAAGTACGTTTTGGTTTCTGTAGTCACAAAAACAACATCACCTTCTGCATAAAGCAATTGCGCTTTAACATGTCTGTGTGGCGGAATAAATAATTCACCCATCAAATCGTGGTGGCAGTAAATGCTTTTTTTATCGGCATCTACTTTCTTGATGTAATATTTATCGAGTTTTTGACCGGAATGTTCCATAAATCAAACAAGAAAGATATCCCTTAATCTTCTAGAATTTTACTCTTCTTCATGAGAAAGCCTCGCCACAGCCTTATGATAACCTAACAACACTTGATTATAAATAATTAAATGTGCTTTTTCATTTCCATGTACTGAATCTGATACACATAAATCACTCTTCCACTTGTATGTATTCAAATCACCAAGCGGATTGTAGATTTCTACATACCTATCTTCATACACTTCTTCTAATTTTCTACTTAAATTATACAATGCCATCCTCTTCTCTAAAGACATTGGGTTTCTTGGGTGAGTACTAGTAACAATATACTCTATATTATTATCAATACATAAATCTGTCAAAATTTTCATATTACTTAGATATTCTTCTATAGAATATCCCCTTCCTATATCATTTGTAGTAATAGAAAAGATGATTATTTTAGGAGCCAATTTAATGGCAGCATCGATATTCTTATCTTTATCTGGAGTTAAATTTCGAAAATTAGGTTTACCAGACGGCAAAAAATCATACGTTGTATAACCAGGATAACTGAGATTTTTTATTCTAATTGTTTCTTCATCACCTAATAATACAGCCCATGAATTATTCCTATTAACAGGCCCTATCCCAAATGCTGATGAAGACCCCAAAATTACCACTAAGTTTTTTCCTTCATCAATTTCTGAAAACTTCTTATTAGAACCATCACAACTTAATAACAATATTCCCAAAAAACAAAATAAAGCACCAAAAAAGCTATTTTTTAAAAACATATCCTGACAACGTTTTAGATTTAAAGCGAAGTTTAAAAAAAACTTGCTGAAATCCAATACAAATTGTTAAAACAATCAAAAAATGTATAAAATTAAATAAGAACTGGTAAGGGTATTCAAAAAGAAATAGATTATTATCCGCTAAAAGTTTCGCTGTAATTTTTACTACAAATGGATGAATTAGATAAACAAAATAAAATGAAATGTCAATTGGCAATTCAAACTTGAATTTATTAAAATAAGCATTTAATAGATAAAATAAACAAAAAGAATAAAATACATTTCCTATCCTCATTGTGTTAACACAGTCAGGATTATGAGCAAAACGAAGTATTAAAATAGATTCTACATTTGAAATAATATAAAATAAAATCATTAAAAAAGTTAATTTTTTAGGATCCTTTAGTATTCTCCAGCTTGATATTTTCTCATTATACAAAAACATAATCCTACCTAGTGTAAACACAAATAAAAATGCAATGAACCAAACTGTATGAGAAGAAACTGTAAACTTTAAGTATATATTTAGATAAGAAATAAGCCAGATCAAAATAAACAAATACAAAGATTTGAAAAGATTTTTTGACTCTATAAAATAATTTATCACCAAAGTAACAAATAGAGCTGGTACAAACCAATAACTAGTAAGAAATATATTTGAGAAAGCCTTAATAAGAAAAGTCACTAAGTTCAAATTTTCTTTCACTCCAACATTAGGTTCTATTATACCAATCAAAATAACAGTAGGAATAACAAATATAACCAAGTAAGGACGCAACAAACTTTTAGCTTTTTTTCTTATAAAAACTGAAAAATCATTAAACTTCAAATATTGCATTTCGAAAAGAAAACCAGAAATAATAAAAAACAAAATGGTTCCCGCTTTGAATAAATTCAAATAAAGAACATCCATAAGTAGTTGATTAAAATTTAAATAAAAAGAACTATCTGTTAGCTCTTTCTCAAAAGTTTTAAATCCAATATTGTTTAGACCAGTATGAATTAAAAGAATAGACAAAAGTGCAACTGTACGAATATTATCAAAATTTCGGCTGTTAATCATTTGTTTGTATTAAAATTATTACTTTTTATTTTTTTTTTACAAAAAAAAGCCTTCCGTTAAGAAAGGCTTTTAACAACTTAGGCGGTCTGGACGGGACTCGAACCCGCGACCCCATGCGTGACAGGCATGTATTCTAACCAACTGAACTACCAAACCCTGCGTTATTGCGAGTGCAAAAATACAACAGATTTTCGTTTCTGCAAGCGTTTTTACGAATAAAATTTAAGAAATTTTTAATCGGCTAAATTCCAATATTTTAAAAATTGACAATAAAACCAAAAAAGAAGAAGTTTCTTTCTTTTTAATCGCAAAGGACATTAAGATCTATGCTCTTTGTTAAACATAGCCTGTGTTTTCAGCCACCGAAAACGTATTTATGTAATGAATGGAAAATCTTTGTAGAGTTACTTGCGAAGATTTGCTTTGCCTATTCGCTATCGCTCGAGTCTCCTTCGTCGAAATGACAAACTATGCACCGGAACTATAATAAAACAGAAAGTCCGCAAAGCTTAAAAAAAACTTTGCGGACTTTGCGTTCCCGATAGCTATTGGGGTAGTACTCTTTGCGGTAAAAACAAAAAACCAAAAGTGTCTTAAATCAAAAAAGCCATCCACAAAAGTGGAAAGCTTTTCATTGGTCTAACTACTAAACCAGCTGCGAGTTACAAAGTCGCAGCAAAACAACACAACTAATCTTAGATACCGTTTTTGGGCAAAAAAGCCTTTCTGTTAAGAAAGGCTTCTCCCAATATTGCGGTCTGGACGGGACTCGAACCCGCGACCCCATGCGTGACAGGCATGTATTCTAACCAACTGAACTACCAAACCTCTGCGTTATTGCGGTTGCAAAGATATAACAGAATTTCGTTTCTGCAAGCGTTTTTGTAAAAAAAATGAAATAAATTTTTAAATATTTATCCAAAGTTTTGTTTTTCAACTAAATATGTAGTCAATATTTTTTCAAAATTATCACCAACATTTACCGGAACGTACTTAATTTGGTTCTTTGCACACGTTAAAGCCAGGTTTTTAAAATACTCTGCTGCCCTTTTTTCATATTCTGATTTAACATTATCGGCAAAAATTGAAACCTCTTCTCCTGATTCTAAGTCGATAAACTTTCTTGGTGCATTATCAAAATCAAATTTCAATTCGGTTTCATTATCTACTACGTGAAATAAAACTACTTTGTGTTTATTGTGTTTAAGATGTTGTAAAGCGCTAAAAAGCTTTTCATCGTCTTCGGTCTGAAACATATCGGTAAACAAAATAATCATCGAACGGCGGTGCATTTTCTCTGCTATTTGATGCAAGTACGTAATCGTATCGGTCGTTTTTTTGACTTTTGGCTGCACCAATAATTCTTCCAGTTTATTCAAAAGCATTCTATGATGGCGATCACTTCCTTTCTCGGGAGCGTAATATTCGTATATATCGGAGAAAACACTTAAACCTACAGCATCACGCTGTTTCTTTAAAATATTCATTAAAACCGCCGAAGCCAACACTGCAAAACCAATCTTCTTTTCGTAAAAAGGCTGATTTGATTTGAGTTCAGGATAATGCATTGATGACGAATTATCAACAATCAAATGACAGCGCAAATTGGTTTCTTCCTCAAAACGTTTTGTGTATAAACGATCTGTTTTGGCAAACAATTTCCAATCTATATGTTTGGTGCTTTCGCCTGCGTTATACACTTTATGCTCGGCAAATTCGGCCGAAAATCCATGAAACGGACTCTTGTGCATTCCCGATATAAAACCTTCCACAACCTGATTCGCCAGCATTTCTAAGTGCTGAAAACTGGAGACTTTTTCTATTTCCGATTCAATTTTCATTCGGTTTCTTTTTTAATATTTTGTGCTTTATAAAGCAAATCTGCTGCCTGAAATAATTTGCGTTTCAAGATTGGACTAAAATTAGGGTTTTCTTTTAAAAATCGCTGTACTTCATCAAAAGCAAATTTCGATGAATATCTTCCAACCGTATTATCCAGCCAGTCTTTCGGAAAGAAAATATCTCCCGTTCGCTGAATTTCATCAACCAAATCTAATGAAAATCTAATATATTTCTGCGCACTTTCCTGACGAAGCGGATGATGAATATTGGCTAGACCAACATCAACCCAAGATTCTTTCTCTCGGTTTTTATCGTCTTTTAAAGATTCCATAAAGGCATTTCGAACCGATTCGTCTTGTGATAATGAAGGTAATAAAAACTCAAAACGTTTTTGCTTATCAGGATTTGTGATTGTTGTTCTGGTTTTCTCTAAAATTTCATCAGCTTTTGGATGCTTGAAAATCGCCAGATTCATCGCCATATTAGTAAAATCATCTTCATTTAATTTTAAACCCGGAATTACAATTTCTTTATTCCATATTTGATATAATTTGGCTTTCGCCGAATCTGAATACGCAATTGAACTAAAAAGCCCAAATAAAGTCTTTTTAATATTTGCCGATAAATTACCTTGTAAACGCTCATATAATATATCTTCAAGCTGTTTCTGAACTTTATTTTGCTGTATTATGGTAAAAAATCTCCAATAAATTGTGTTCAGACTATTAGAAGCAATTCTTAAAACCAATTCGTTTTCTTCTTCTTGAACTTCCTTTAAAAAACTATCATAAGCTTTATCTGCCGGCACATTTCCAATTAATGTGTTTTCATAAAGATTGCTGTAACTTGAAGCTCTGGCAACCTCATCTTTTAAATCAGCGATATAATTTAAATTATTCCCGTCAAGCGGAAAAACACCATATCCAAAACCATTATAATTATAAACTATTGCCAATGGTTTTTCAAGCCCAATTGCTTCTTTTAAAGCCAGGCTTTTGTCATTAATATTAACCGTTAAAACCTTTATATCATTAGCATAAACTAAACCTATCTGAAAAACCTGAGGCCAAACGTTATTCGATTTATCTTCTGCCTGCTGTTGAATTTCAAATTTCTTGATTCGTTTTTTAGAATCGTATTCAATCTTATCTGTAAAAATGGCTCTTCCGGACTTGTTTACCCATACCTCGCTCCATTTTTTCATATCAAGCGGTGTTTCGTAATCTAAAATTTCTACGAGATTATTCCAATCGGCATTATCATTAGCGTATTTTTGAATTCCTTTTTGGAAAGCATCTTTTCCCATAGAAGCTTCAAGCTGACGCATCATAATTGGTGCTTTGTTGTAAATAATAGCACCGTAAAGCGAACCTGCATCTTTTAAATTCGCCAAATGTTGTTTAATTGGATGCGTTCCTAAAGATCGATCTTCTGCGTAAGCGCTAGGATAATGAGCGGTAAAAAACTGTAGATTATGATTGACTTTCGGAAAAATTGGGTTCATGATTTTATCGGCCATGAAGTTGGCAAAAACCTCTTTCATCCAAACATCGTCAAACCATTTCATCGTTACCAAATCGCCAAACCACATGTGTGATGTTTCATGTGCTATGAGTTTTGCGCGATTTAATTTTTCGCTGTCGGTTGCGCTGTTATCCAAAAACAAAGTCGATTCTCTGTATTGAATCGCGCCAACATGTTCCATTCCGCCATATTGAAAAACGGGAATTGATGCAAAATCTAACTTCTGAAACGGGAATTTATAATTGGTATATTCTTCCAAAAAATCTAAGGATTGCTGATGCAGCTTAAAAATCGTATCAGTGCTGACTTGTATTTTTTCAGGATTATTTTCACGATACAACATCGTCATTTCTAACTTACCTGTTTCCTTTTTTACACTTTTAAACTCTCCTGCTACAAAAGAAAACAAATAGGTACTCATTTTGTCTGATTGACCAAATCCCCAAACCATAAAATCAACACCATTAATTACCATTTCATGCACTCCTGTAATTGGAGCTGCTGCTAAAACCTTCCAGTCTTTTGGAACTTGTAAAGCCATAGTATAAACGGCCTTAATATCCGGCTGATCGAAACATGGAAATAAGGTGCTTGCCCGGTCCGGAACTAATAAAGTATAAAGGAAATCATCATTTCTATTCAACGATAAATTCCCTGCAATAAAAGAAATCTCAACCTTGTTTTTTCCTAAAATTAATGCTTCTGGAGAAATAATAATATGCCCTTTTTCATGAACAATTACTACCGTTTTTGAGTTTACTTTAATAGATTTTATATTTGAAGTTTTCTCCTTAAAATCTAAATATAACGGCTGACTTAAATCTGATATCGTTAAATTGAGATTTAGTCTGGTATTAATATCTTCCGCTTTTTTATAGGGAATCTCGAAATACATATCATATCGAACATCAGAAACCTGCTTTTTACGAAAATGCGCTAATTGTTCTGAAACGCCTTCCTCTAAAATCACACTTTCTTTTTCTTTAGACTGCGAAAAACAACTCGGAATCAAGATAACAAAACATAGAAAGGTGTATAGAATTTTCATTTTTAAAGGAATATAAGATGGGTTAAAAATAGCAAAAATCAAGCGTTTAAAAAAAAGTCATACACAATAAAAAAAGGTTTGGCAGCTGCCAAACCTTTTTCCAAACTTACTAATTCAAAGCTATCCAAAAATAAAATTATTCAGTTTGTTGAAAATCAAAACTTAAATCTCCTGCATTGTAATTAGCTGAAACATTGGTTGGGAAAGTTTGTGAAGTTCCGCTTATCCATCTGTATTCATTAAACGTAATGTGTCCGGCAACGATTGGATAAGTAACATTACTAAGATCTGCTTTATTCTTTTTGTACCAGTCATTAGAATTCATGCTTATCAAATATTTTTTGTCTTTTTCAAGAGCTAAAACGCTTATTTCTTTTTTCACCTCAACATCTGCAGATGCAGCATTTATAGTCTCAGAACGAAGCACTGCTTTTGTTGTATAGTCCCAGATCGTTACACGCACTGCCGAATTCACTGCAGGCAATTTTAAAGTGACTGCCTTTATATTCCCTTTTACAGTTGGTGTAAAAACCAGCCCAAATTCATAATCTCCAGAGTTTACAAAATTGGTTACGGTTGTAAATCCTGTTTGAGTATAATAAACCGCCAGTGGATTTTCTGTCTCAAATTTTGGTGTATTGTCTTTATCGTCGTCACTGCTGCACGAAACAGTAAAAATCGCCGCAGATAATATGGTAAAAAGTATTTTTAAAGTTTTCATAATAATTTATTTTTTGATTAGTTCTTATTAGTTGGATAAATGGGTTATTATTTGCTTTTCAGAAATTATGGCTGAATGTTTAAACGTGCGCAAACTTCTTCGTAGCTCATTTTAGAATAATCTAATTTTGCCGCTTTTGCTGTTGCGGCAACTCCGCCGGGAATTAAAATATAACGCCAGCTAAGTGTTGTTGGAAGATTTACCGTAGTGCCGTCTGCAGCATGTTTAAACCTAAAAAGTTTAATTTTTTGTACACTTGCAATGGCAGTAATTGTATTAATATATCCTCCGGCTGTTGATGTATAAGGCAATGTGTAAACACCTCCTCCAAAAGACATATAGACCAATACCGTTCCTTTAGATACGATGTCTGCTGATAACTCCGGAGCATTAATAGTCGTAGACAATCCTGAAGTCCCATCAATTGTTTCTGCAGCTGCCGCAGGAGCTGTTATCCATGCACTGTAAATAACATTTGCTGATCCTGTTGCTCCAGTTGGACCTGCCGGACCTGCTGGTCCAACGGCACCATCTACTCCATTAACACCGTCTGTTCCGTCATCGCTGCTGCATGAAATTGTAGAAATTGCAACAAATAAAATTGTAAGAATGGTTTTTGAAAATTTCATAATAATTTTGGTTTTTAAATTGTCAAATGATTCATATTTAATTCAATAACATTATTTTTGTAAAAATCAAAAGGCTGTCAGGGATAGTTATATTCAGCTCATGAATTAATTACAAGACAAATTTGCGCCAATAAAACCGCGGTAAAAACAGCCAATAGACAAACAACACTTTAAATAGACAGACGACATAATTTAAGTTTGGATGATGAAAAAATACACTTGTATTATTATTGATGACGACGAAATCGACAGGCTGACTGTATTGTCTTTTGCAAAAAAATTCCCGATTCTGGATATTTTAGGTGTTTTTGATTCTGCCGAAGAAGCACTTCCTTTTATAGAAAAACAAAAAGTTGATATTTTGTTTCTGGATATTGATATGCCAGAATTAAACGGTATTGAATTCAGAAAACAAGCAATGGAAATTCCGGTTTGTATTTTTATTACCGCGCATCCCGAACATGCGGTTGAAAGTTTTCAGATAGAAACGCTTGATTTTATTGTAAAACCATTAAAACTGGAACGTTTCGCCCAAACTGTAAACCGAATTGAAGAGTTTATGGAAATTCGGTTAAAAGCTTCTCTCTTTGAAGCCAGCATTGGCGGTGATACGATTTATATAAAAGAAGGCCACGACCAGACCAAAGTTAAACTTCACGAGATCTTATATCTCGAAGCTTTAAAGGACTATACTTTGATTATTACCGATAAAAAAAGACATTGTGTTCTATCAAGTATTGGTAATCTTTTAAAAGAAGATCATTTCCAATCTTTTATACGAATTCATAGAAGTTATGCCGTTCAAAAGCAGTTTATTCAAAAAATGAATTCGACAGAAATCATTTTAAACAATAATATTACAATTCCGGTTGGCAGAAGTTATAAAGAAAACCTAAACCTGATTTAGATGAAAAAAGCCGGATTTGTGTTTTTGTTTTTTATCAGTATTTCTGTTTTTGCACAGCAGGAACCAAATTTAGCAAGACTTAAAACCAGAAACGAAAAACTAAAAGCCTGGCTCAAATACACTGAAGAATTTTTAGATTTAGAAGATTATCCAAAACTCATCGCTGCCTCTCAAAAAGGAATAATATTATCTAAAAATCATCCCGTTTATACAAGCAGATTTTATCTTTATATAGGTACTGCTTATGAATTCAGCAATAATCAATATCAAAAAGCCTTGGTTAATTATGAAGAATCTTTAAAATATGCCCGTAAAGCACATCATCTTCAAAATGAAACTTCGGCTTTAATGAGGCTTAATTATATTTATTATTCGCTGAATGATACTTTAAAAAGAAAAGACTTAATTGTTTATATAAAACAAGTTCTTGATACTACAAAAAATATTTATACTCAGGCTGTTCTTAACGGAAGTTTAGGTGAATATTACCTTGATTATGCTCAATATGAGAATTTTATTAATTATCAATTAAAAGCGATCAATTATAAAAAACAACTTGAAAGAAGCATCGCAAATACCGAAAATATTGGTGTTTCTTATTGTCAGATTGCGAGTGCTTACATCAAAATGAAACAATTTGATAAAGCAATTGAGTACTTAAATGAAGCAAGACCTTATATAAAAACATCTCCTTATGTAAGCGCTTTTTCATGTAACTATTATATGCAGTGTTTTGCAGCGCAGAAAAAACCAGACAGTATAAAAAAGTATTACGCCTTAGTTTATTCTTACCCTACTGCCAAAGATTCTTTGTTTCTTAATTTGAGTTTTGCCAATCAAAGTATGTCTAAATTTTATGCAGGCCAAGGTCAGATAAATACAGCTTATGATTATGCTAAAAAAGCGGTTTCATTTGGACAAAAATCAACAGATGAAGAGATTTTAATGGAAGCTAACGCTATAATGGGAAAGGTTTTATATGAAAAAGGAGAGTATAAAAATGCTATTGAAACACTTAAAAAAGCATCTGTAAACGCACTCAATTATGATAAAGAATCATTTGTAAACATTAACAAACAGCTATCTGAAAGTTATGCTGCTCTTGGTCTTTGGAAAGAGGCATTTCGATATAACGAAATTTACAGCAAATACAACGACGAAATACTGAACGAATCGGCGAAACAAAATATTGCGAATGCCGAAGCCCGTTATCAGAATAAAACGAAACAACAGAAAATCAAGAATCTTGCGAGCGAAAATACAATCAAAAACATTCAGATTGCAGAAGCTAAAAAGCAGCGTATTTATTTAATTTCAGGACTTGCACTGGTTGGTATTATCGGATTATTGCTGTTCAGGCAAAATCAAAACAGAAAAAAAACCAATCAGAAATTACAGGTTTTAAATCAGGAACTGGACGAAGCCAATAAAATCAAAGCAAGGTTTTTCAGTATTTTAAATCATGATTTAAGAAGTCCTATTTCAAATCTGATTCACTTTTTACATCTCCAAAAAGAAAATCCTGAATTGTTAGATGAAGAAACCGCGGCGAGAATGCAGACTAAAATTATTTCGGGAGCAGAGAATTTATTATCCTCCATGGAAGATATTCTGCTTTGGAGCAAAGGACAGATGGAAAACTTCAAACCTCGTTTTAAAGAAATTCCTGTAGAATCTATATTTTCAGATACGCAGAAACATTTTTCGAGTAATGAGAACATCTCAATTTCATTTGAGAACCCCGAAAATCTCATTTTACATACAGATGAAAATTATCTAAAAACCATCATCAGAAACTTAACGGGAAATGCCATAAAAGCACTCGAAAAAAGAGAAAATCCAAAAATAATCTGGAAAGCCCAGCAGGCAGACAACCAAACATTGCTTTCTATAACCGATAACGGTTCAGGTGGAAATCAGGAAAAATTCAAAGCCCTTTACGACGATTCAGAGGTTATCGGAATTAAAACCGGATTAGGATTACATCTTATACGTGATCTCGCAACAGCAATCAATTGTAAAATCGAAGTCTCTTCAAAACCAGATTTAGGAACAACATTTACTATTGTTTTTAAACACATAGAGACATAGCTTTTCTTTGTGTATAAAGGCGTTTCACTTGTTTTTAATACACATATAGCTATGTTTGTTTAAATAAAATGAAATGTCTTTTATTGTATTGAATTTACAAAAAGCTATGTCTCTATGTGTTTAAAATATATCCTCCAATAAAAAAGGCCTGAATATATCAGGCCTTTTTTATATAAATCATAATCTTACGATTACAACAAAGCGTCTAAGCTGTCAGCGTAGGTTTGTTTTGGAGCAACTCCAACTTGTTTTCCTACTACTTCACCGTTATGAAACACCAAAACGGTTGGTATGTTACGCACACCATATTTAGCAGCAAATTCCTGGTTAGCATCTACATCAACTTTACCAACCACAACTTTTCCTGCATATTCATCGCTTAATTGGTCAATGATTGGACCAACCATTCTACAAGGACCGCACCATGCTGCCCAAAAATCCACCATTACTGGTTTATCTGATTTTAAAACTACTTCGTCAAAAGTAGCATCTGTTATTGCTAATGCCATAATTATTTTTCTTTAAAGTTATCTTCAGCTCTTATCTCGGGGAGACTTTTTAAAAACTTTCAGAACTGAGGTACAAAGTTAAAAATTAAAAACAAATCATACACCATTCACAAATTAGTTTTGGTTATAAATGCATCGTCAATAGTTATAACATTTCCATGTGCTTTATTTACAAGCCATAACCTACAGGTAAACATATTCGTTTTTTATTCTTATCTTTAATGATCCCGAAAATCCACAACAATGAAGGAAACTTTACTCAAAATAAAAAACTATTTCCAATCGGTTCATTTTAAAAAATACGCCAAACGTTTTGGTATTTTTATTTTGGTCCTTATTGGACTGCTTTTATTGGCTTGCGGAGGATTATCGATTTACTTCAATCAAAACAAAACCGAAATTATCGCCAAGATCAATACCAAAATCAACGAAAACATAAATGGAAAGTTCCATATTGGCGATTTTCACTATAAGTTTTTAACAGGTTTCCCAAATTTCACATTGGCTTTAAAAGATGTCGAGCTCAAAGACAACAAATGGAATACACATCATCATACTTTACTGAAAGCACAGGAAATCGAAGCGCGTTTAAATGTTTGGAGTTTATTACAAAAAGAAGTCAACATTCATAAAATCCTGATTAATGACGCCGATATTTACATTTACAAAACCAAAGACGGCTACACAAACTCGGATATTTTTAAACCGAAAAAGAAAAAAACACCCGAAAGCAAATCAAAACCCGAAACTACAATTGACGAAATCGACCTGAGCGATGTGCATGTTATTATAGATAATCAATTGGGAAATAAATTATTTGATTTTGATGTTCACAGTTTAAAATCAAAAGTAGATTACGACGGAGACAACTGGAATACTGATTTGTTTCTCTACACCCAAATTAAAAGTCTGGCTTTTAATACCGTTCACGGAAGTTTCGCCAAAGAAAAAGAACTCAAAGGAACACTTTCTGTTACGTACCATGCCGACAAACAAAAAATTGATGTTTCGACTAAAAACCTAAAAATTGGTTCTGACTCTTTTGATATCGCGGCGTATTTCAATATTGGCAAAACCAATTCCCTTTTCGGAATCAATATTAATACGCGTATTTTATGGAGTAACGCTTCTAATTTATTGTCTGGAAATATCAGCTCAAAACTGAATCGGTTTGATTTAAAGAAACCAATCGATGTAAACTGCGATCTAAAAGGCGATTTAAACGTTCATGACGATCCTAAAATTGTGGTTCAGGCCGTAGCCAAAAACAACGAACTTACGATTCCCGACGGGCAAATTGACAAATGTAATTTCAGAGGAATTTTTACCAATAATTTCAAACCAAAAGACGGATTTAATGATCCAAATTCGGCTGTAATTTTAACCCGATTTTCAGGAGAATACGAAAACATTCCGCTTACCATTCCGCAAGTTGTAATCAGCAATCTCGAAAAACCAATTGCAACCGGAAACGTAAGTTCTGATTTTGATATCGAAAGACTCAACCAGGTAAGCAACGAAAAGTGGATTCATTTTGAAGATGGCCACGCCAAGGCCAATTTGAAATTTCAGTTTGACATTGTCGATTTGTACATTACTAAACCAAGATTTATAGGAAATATTGACATTGATGACGCTTCGTTTCATTATATCCCAAAAAATATTCAGGCTGTAAAAACCAATATTCACCTCAATTTTACCGAAAAAGCCTTAATCATCAAACAAATTGCCTACAAACATAAAAAGAATACCATTTTTATAGACGGAAAAATCGATAATTTCCTAAACCTCTATTACGACGCACCCGAAAAAATGGTCGTAAACTGGAATATTTATTGCCCGAATATCGATCTTAAACAATTTCTGGGCGTTTTGGCTTCTTCACAAAAAAAGAAAGCAGCAATTAAAAACAATAAAAGAACTACGATTTCCAGCCATTTGCGAAACGTAATCGAAAATTGTGTTGTGGTAATAGACATTAAAGCAGATAAAATCAATTATAATAAACTTACCGCTACCAATACCAAAGCAACAATCTCAATGCTGAATTCTAAATTGGTTATAAAAAATGGTTCACTCCAAACTTCTGGCGGAAATATTACTTTTAACAGCGAAGTTTTGCCAAGCGGAAAAAACTACGCTTTTAGCTCAAACGCGCAGGTAAACCGAGTTGATATTGCGAGCTTTTTAAGATCGTTCAACAACTTCGGAATCACTTCTTTTAATCCGAATAACATAAAAGGAAAATTAACCAGCACCGCAAACGTAAGCGGTTTTATAAACAGTCAAGGCGAATTAATTACCAACTCCATGCACGGAAAGCTCGATTTTAAAGTTAATCAAGGCGCATTGCTCAACTTTGAACCTATTGTAAAAGTGGGCAAATTTGCTTTTCCGTTTCGTGATGTCAATAATATTACTTTCAGTGATTTGTCTGGTCATTTAAATATGCGCGGTGAACAAATAGACGTAAATAATTTAACCATAAGTTCCAGCGTTCTAAATATTGATGTTGACGGAATTTATTCTTTTGGCCGAGGCACCAATCTCGCCCTGACAATCCCTCTAAGAAATTCTAAAAACGACGCCAAACTAGCCAGCAAAGCCGAACGCGATGCCGTGCGCGAACGTGGTATTGTACTGCACTTATTGGCTGTTGATGATGAAGGGAAAATGAAAATTAAGTGGGGAAAGAAAGATAAGTAAACAACATTATCGCCACAGTATGTCATTCCGAGGAACGAAGGAATCACACTAGAAAATAGACAATGATTAACAACTTATGATTGCGGAGTTACTTGCGAAGATTTCTCCTTCGTCGAAATGACAAACTAAACTCAATTCAATTATTGTTTTTATACACAATCTTGTCATTTCGACGAAGGAGAAATCTTCGTTGCAAAATCGACAAAGATTGGAGATTTTCTATGTGGAAATCCTATTGCGATTCCTTCGTTCCTCGGAATGACAAACTAATCCAATTAAAATAAAAAAAGCCACTTCACTAGTGGCTTTTTGCATTTTATTAATCTTCAACCTCAAAATAAGGATTTAAAATCTCGGCTAGTTCGTTCAACCAGAAATAACCTTGTTCAACTGACTTTGGATCAATTTGCAGGGTTTCGCATTCTCGCATTAGAGACATGGCGAGAAGATAATTTATTCTGCGAATTGTTTTTGCGAAACTTTTAGGATCTGTCGCCTGATTGAAAAATTCAGCTAAACGCATTTCGGTTTCTTTCGAAAGGGTGTTTAAACTCATAATCTGAAATTTTAAGGAATATAAACCCGCATGGGTTAGCTGTCCTACGCATTTCAGAGCGTGCAGTTGTTTCCAATACCGCCAGCGTACCACACGGGCAAGAAGTTTTGTTGTGTTCATAATCTGAAATTTTAGGACTGCAAAGATATTAAAAATCCTAAGAGAGTTTTGTGTTTTTCTTACAATTTACTTTATCTGCTGATACAGAGTTTGCAGTCCGTTTTATCTTTCGCAGAAATTAAAATTTAACCCTAAAAATATCATAATGTTTTATTAACTCGCTTGGCTTTTGCTTTGAAAATGGATAGATTTGAGAAACAATCATTAAATATAAACCGTTATGAAAATTCAAATCAACACCGACAAAAACATCGAAGGACACCAAAGATTAGAAAAATATTTCTCTGAAGAATTAGAAAAAGGCTTAGCGCGTTTTGAAGATAAAATCACGCGAATCGAAGTTCATTTTGGAGATGAAAATGGCGAGAAATTCAGCCTGAATGATAAAAAATGTGTTCTTGAAGTCCGAACTGCAAAACTACAGCCAATCACTGTAACAGAACACGCAGAAACTCTTGAAAAAGCTTTTAACGGTGCTTTGAGTAAAATTAAAAAATCTCTTACTACGACTTTCGAAAAATTGAAAGCGCATTAAGTTCCAAAATAGATAAAAAAAAGACGTTTCAAATGAAACGTCTTTTTTTTATCTATTTTGAAGTGACAAAGATGCAAAGTGACAAAGGTTCAAAGTTTTTTTGCGTTTGTTTTACTTTGTCACTTTGCATCTTTGTCACTTTGCATCTTTGTTACTTAGTATCTTTGTATCTCTCCTCTATGATTTCGGCAACGGTGCTCCTACGGCAACATCACATCGATGTCCTGGTTGTCCGTGCGGCGGATTCATTCCTTCTGCTACCGTTTGACTAGCTTCTGTACTCAATAATGCCGGAACCGGATTCCCTGCCGGCGGAGGTGAAACTGTAAAATTTTGTGTAGATGTTCCGCTTTGTGCTGTCGACGTTGTGGCAGTTTTAGCAGCCGGAGAATTTAAAGGCGCTCCAACCGGAATATCACATCTATGGCCCGGCTGTCCGTGCGGCGGATTCATTCCTTTTGCTGTTTTTACTGGCGTTGTTGTTGTAGTAACCACATTTTTTTGATTCGGATTTACCTGAACCGTTTGTCCCGTTTGCGCCTGAGTTGTCTGAACCTGCTGTGTTGGTGCCGAATTTAAAGGCGCTCCAACGGCAATATCGCAGCGATGTCCCGGTTGTCCGTGAGCCGGATTTAATCCTTTTGTATCACTTAAAACTGTATTTGGATTTGATGGTGAAGCTTGAGTCTGCTGTACTACTGAAGGTGTTTTAGTTGTATCTTTTGCAAGTCCAAGTCTAACCAATTCAGACGTCGAAGTGTTTTCTTGCGGTTCTAATTCCTTTTTGCAGGAAACAAAAAGTAATGATGTTATAGCAAGTGAGCTTATAAAGATTTTTGGATTCATAATTTGGGATATTTTTAAAGCACTCAAATATACTTGTTTTTTAGGATTACGCCATATAAGAAATGTAAGAATAATTTAAGTTTAACTTTGAATATGTTTTTAACTAGCCTGTAAATTGTCGACCACTGATTTTACAGATTAGACGAATAATTAAATAATTTTATCTGCTGTTAACCGGTTTAAATCTGTAAAATCCGTGTGCCATTCTCACATCAGTTTAAAAAATTCTTACCTTTAAACTCAAATAAAATCTCTCATGAAAAAAACACTTTTACTATTATTATTGACGGTTTCTTTTGCAAATGCTCAAACTGACAAAGACAAAATCAATCAAACTCTTGATGCATGGCACAAAGCGGCAGGCGAAGTAAAATTTGATGCCTATTTTAATGTTTTGGCAGATGATGCGGTTTACATTGGAACTGATGCAACCGAAAACTGGACTAAAAAAGAGTTTGCTGTTTGGGCAAAACCATTTTTCGACAAAGGAACAACTTGGAATTTTAAAGCTTTAGAACGTCACATCTTTTTTGACAAATCAGGAAAACTGGCTTGGTTTGATGAATTATTAGATACACAAATGAAAATCTGCCGCGGTTCTGGTGTTTTGGTAAAAGTGGGGAAAGAATGGAAAATTCAGCACTATGTTTTATCTATGACGATCCCGAATGATGAGGTTGATGCTGTAACCAAAATTAAAGCCCCTATTGAAGACGCTTTGATTGCGAAGCTTCAAAAAAAATAAACATTTTTTGGTTTTATTCTTATAAACATAACTTTTCTAGTACGTTACAAATTCAGATATCAAATAAATTATAATACAATTGACAATATTGGTCGTTTTTTGAGTCCTTAAAATGAAATTCCGTCAAAAAAACGAGTTGTATTTTATAAAATTGACTAAAATAAAAGCCTAGCCACTATTTTTACAGCCCTTAAAATCAAAATATTTAATTTTTTATAACTTTGACCCCAAAAAAAATAGGGTTCATTAAAGTATTTTAAAAATGAAAATAGAAAAACGCTGGATCATTTCCTTTATTATGATAAGTGTCGTTTGCACGATAGGTGCATTTTGGCCAACGGTGACTGAAAATAATTATGTTTTATCTGAATTTGGAACTACAGACCACATTGTACCTGCCGATGTTGCCTGGATGCTTACGTCGAGCTGTCTGGTTTTAATCATGACGCCGGGATTGTCTTTCTTTTACGGCGGAATGGTAGGCAGAAAGAATGTTATTTCTACCATGCTTCAAAGTTTTATCTGTCTGGGCGTTGTAACACTTTTATGGGTTGTTGTCGCTTTTAGTCTTGCTTTTGGAGAACCGGTTGGTTTTGGTTCTGGAGATCATTTTTACAGCTTTTTTGGAAATCCTGCTACTTTTGCCTTTATGGATTATGTTGGCGTTCTGCCTCATAAACAATTGGCAAGTACGATTCCGTTTATGCTTTTTGCTTTGTTCCAGATGAAATTTGCCATTATATGTCCGGCAATTATCACGGGTTCATTTGCAGAACGTGTTCGTTTTATCTCTTATTTAGTTTTCATCAGCTTATTTACCATTTTTATATATGCTCCTTTATGTCACGCCGTTTGGTATCCAACGGGTGTTTTAGGAAGTTATTTTGGCGTAAAAGATTTTGCCGGAGGAACTGTAGTACACATGAGTTCTGGTTTTGCTGCTTTGGCAGGAGTTATTGTTTTAGGTAAAAGAAAAAACAGCCAGCACATTCCAACCAATATTCCGTTTGTATTATTAGGAACAGGAATGTTATGGTTTGGATGGTTTGGTTTCAACGCCGGATCTGCTCTTGCCGCTAACGGAACTGCTGCAATGGCTTTTGCTACTACCACTACTTCATCTGCCGCTGCAATGTTAACCTGGATTTTCTTTGACAGAATGAACGGAAGAAAAGTTTCGGCTCTTGGCGCTTGTATTGGTGCTGTTGTGGGTCTGGTTGCTATTACTCCGGCTGCAGGATTTGTTTCTGTGCCAGAAAGTATGTTCTTCGGATTTGTAACGGCTTTGGTTTCAAACACAGCTGTAAATTGTAAATACTCTAAAAGATTTGATGATACGCTTGATGTTTTTGCGTGTCACGGTGTCGGCGGAATTATGGGAATGATTTTAACTGCTATTTTTGCTCATGGCGAAAATGCAAGTTTACTGCACGGAGGCTGGAATGTTTTCGGACATCACATGATGGCGCTTGTTTTGGTTTCTGTATTTACTTTCTTCGGAGCTTATTTCTTGTTTAAAGTAACCAATTTTATTATTCCTTTGAGAGTTTCAGAAGAATCTGAACATATCGGATTGGATTTATCACAGCACGATGAAACCCTTGATCCAAAATTAAAACCAATTACTGAACCGCATTACGGTTAAAAAGAATAAGCCGCAGATTTCACGGATTAAACAGGTTAAAAAATCCCTTGTAATCTGTGAAATCTGCGGCTAAAATTTCATTTTACTCTTAACATACCTTTTTCTACCAATATTTAACCCCTAACGGAGCATATCTCATAGAGATTATATATCGGTAAAATCAATGTCATCCTCTTTCAGTTGTCCCGTAGGGACTAAACATGATTACCAGTTAAAAAATCTTTTTAATCTGTAAAATCTCGGCGGAAAACATTTTAAAACCTAATTCCGCTATTTTCATTCGTTTATATTCCTTAATTTTGCTCAAAATTTTTATAAAAAGTGGGAAGTAAAAATAAACTTAAAAGATTCAGAGAAAACGAAACATTTCAAAACGTTTTTCAACCAACAAGAGAAGAAGTTGTAGGCGACTTAATGCCTTTGAAGGGAAAATGGAATTCTGATTTCTTTAAAAATGATAATCCTCTGGTTTTAGAATTAGGATGCGGAAAAGGTGAATACTCAGTTGGATTAGCAAAAAAATATCCTAACAAAAATTTTATCGGAATCGACATTAAAGGTGCACGTTTCTGGCGTGGTGCCAAAACAGCTGTCGAAAACGGTCTTCATAATGTTGCTTTTGTTCGAACTCAAATCGAATTAATTAATCATATTTTTGCCGAAGGTGAAGTAGACGAAATCTGGATTACTTTTCCGGACCCGCAAATTAAATACAAGAGAACAAAACACAGAATGACGAATTCTGAGTTCTTGAAATTGTACAAAAAAATCCTTAAAAAAGACGGTGTCGTAAACTTAAAAACCGACAGCGAATTTATGCATGGCTATACGCTTGGACTTCTTCATGGTGAAGGACACGAAGTTTTATATGCCAATCATAATGTTTACAAAAACGAAGGAAGTCCAGAAGTTGTAACTTCAATCCAGACTTTTTACGAAAAACAATATTTAGAAATTAACAAGGCAATTACGTATATTCGTTTCAAAATTAAAGACTAATTTAATTTTCGAAACATTTCTAACCGCTTAAACAACTGAATGGTATATCTTACTCCATTACTTTCGGGCTTTATTGCTGCTGCAATTGGGATTATTCCGCCAGGTTTAATCAACATGACGGCAGCCAAAATAAATCTGAAAGAAGGAAAAAAGAATGCTTTATGGTTTGTTATTGGTGCCGTTTTGGTAATATTTTTTCAGGTTTATGTTGCGGTTTTATTTGCAAGAGTAATCGACAACAGACCAGATGTTGTAACCTTATTACGTGAAGTTGGTTTTGTTATTTTTGCGATCTTAACGATTTACTTTTTGTTTATTGCCAAAGAACCCAAAACCAAGAAAAAATCAAAGATTAAAAAGAGCAGTAAAAAAAGCCGTTTCTTTTTAGGAATGCTGCTTTCTGCATTGAACTTTTTTCCAATTCCGTATTATGTTGTTGTGAGTGTAACTTTGGCCTCATACCATCTTTTTGTATTTGAAAATATAATTATTTTCACCTTTGTTTTAGGGTCTATTCTGGGATCTTTTGCCGTTTTATACAGTTATATCGCTTTCTTTGGAAAAATTGAAAAGAAAACCGATTATTTAATGCGGAACATGAACACAATTATAGGAAGCATTACAGGCCTTGTTGCGATTGTAACACTCTTTAATATTTTGAATTATTATTTCGGATAAAAATAGGGCCGCAGATTACACGAATTAAATTGATTATTTTACTTTGTGGTAAATATTTTTTCCCGCAGATTTTGCAGATATAAAGGGATTTTTTTTAAATATTAATCCAATTAATCTGCAGCAAAAGACTTATTTATGGCTGAGGAAAATTTTTTCGAAAGAGTTTATGCAGTTGCCAGACAAATTCCGTACGGAAAGGTAACTTCTTATGGTGCAATTGCAAAGGCATTAGGAACAGCACGTTCGGCAAGAATGGTGGGCTGGGCAATGAACGCGTGTCATAACATGGACGATGTTCCGGCACACAGAGTGGTAAACCAAAAAGGACTTTTGACAGGAAAACATCATTTTGAAGGAACGAATTTAATGCAGCAGCTTTTAGAAAGCGAAGGCATTAAAGTGGTTGACAATCAAATTGTAGATTTTGAAAAGCACTTTTGGAAACCAGAAATCCAGGGTTAGACTTATATCACTTATATGGTTCAAAAAAACTAGATCAAACAGATCACAAAACTGGTTTTATCTTCATCGGTTTGGTAGCTTAAATAACCGCCGTGCGCTTCGATGATGTTTTTAGAAAGCGTTAAACCAATTCCCGCACCGTCTTTTCTGGTGGTGAAAAAAGGCAGGAATACTTTGTCCTGAATTTCTGGATCGATTCCTTTTCCGTTATCAGAAATCGTGATAAAAAAACGATTGTTTTCGGTATAACTCGACACATACATTTTCTTTTCATTCTTTTCTTTTAAAGCATACACGCTGTTGGTAATCAAATTAATAATTACCTGTTCCATCTGGTTTTTATCTATCAAAATCGAACGCGAACTATGAATATCACTTATTAATTCAATGTTTTCTGCTTTCAAAATAGGACTCATGATTCTAAGACAGTCATCAAATAAAGCGTTAATTGGCGTCATTTGTTTTGATGGAGTTGGCAGCATGGCCAGTTTTCGGTAATTTTCAACAAAAACCTGCAAATGATCGCTTCGGTTTATAATCGTGGAAATACTGCTTTTAATGTCATCAAAATCATCTTCTTCTAAATTTTCCTGATCGACAATATGAAGCAGATTCTGCGAAAGCGCTCGAATTGGCGTTAAGGAATTCATTAATTCATGCGAAATAATCTTCATCAAATTAATCCAGGCTTCTTTTTCTTTTTTCTCAATAACACGCTGAATGCTGTCTAATAAAATAATATAATATTCTTTGTTATAGGTTTGTGTTCTTGAAGTCTGGAGCATAAAAGTCTGCAGATCCTGATCTTCAATTTTAATCGAAATTGCCGATTTTAATTCACCGAACTCCGTTTTTTCAATTTCATTGCAAAGTGACGGCAGATAGTTTTTAAGATATTTCCAATGGCTTACTTTTGGCACTTTAAATAGGTCCGAGAAGCAGTCATTCATCAGGAAAATATTCCAGTCATTATTTTCTTTTTCCAGAATTAAAGCTGCAGAATCAATATTGTTTAAAAGCGAACGATAAATTAGTTCCTTCGATTTTTGTTCTTGCTGCTGTACTTTGAGCGTTTCATATAAAAGATATAAACTTTTAAAATTATCTCTTTTATTCTCCTCAGGAAAGTTGGTTGAAAAATCATTCTGTAAAATCGAAAACAAAGTTCTGTCGTAAAACTGCAATTGGTTTTTTACAAAAAAATACATTTCGGCTAGCGTTAAAAATGCGAAAAAACCAACCAAAAGCGCATTGAAATAAAACATTTTATAGATAAGGAAAAAACAGACAAAGAAGAGCGTCATAACGAACAGAACTCTCACAAAAAATGCATTATAAAATTTCCAGTTTTTCATTCCTTTATTTTTTAGCCACAGATTAAAATGATTAAAATAATTTTAGCTCTTGTCTTTATTTTTTTGTTTCACACAGATTTTGCAGATTTAAGTCGATAAAAAAATCTTAATTCTTGCCTCTTGCTTTTTCTTTTTAATTCTTCAAATCGTACTTCTCAATTCTTCTATACAACGCAGCTCTTGACAATCCTAGTTCTTCGGCGGTTTTAGAGATGTTTCCGTGATGTTTAAAAAGTGCTTTTTCGATTGCTGTTTTCTCCATTTCAGATAACGGATTATCGTCATTTTCCTGAATTTCCTCAAAATCAAGAATGTCTAAATCGGTTACAGAAATTGTATTGTTTTCAGCTAAAATAAGAGCGCGTTCGATTTTGTTTTCCATTTCACGAACATTTCCTTTCCACGGATATCTTTCCAGATATGGTGATACATTTTCATCAAAACGCCAATTTTCCTGATTGTACTTTTGGGCGATATTTTCTAATATAAAATTTGCCATCGGAACTATGTCGTCTTTTCGTTCACGCAGAGGCGGAAGATTTATTTCCATTGTATTAATTCGGTAAAGCAAATCTTCTCGGAAAGTTTTGTTTTTTACTTCAGATTTAATATCACTGTTTGTGGCCGCAATAACACGAACATTTAACGGACGTGGTTTACTTTCTCCTAATCTGGTCAATGTTTTGGTTTGTAAAATATGAAGCAGTTTCGCCTGAAGATGAAGCGGAATATTTCCTATTTCATCAAGAAAAATAGTGCCGTTCTGCGCTGTTTCAAATCTTCCCGGCGTATCGGTTTTAGCATCTGTAAAAGCCCCTTTTGCATACCCAAACAATTCGCTTTCGAATAAATTATCGCTCAACGATCCTAAATCTACATGCACAAAAGGCTGATTTTTTCTTTCAGAATTTTGATGGATAAATTCGGCAAAAACATATTTCCCGGTTCCGTTTTCTCCCAATATCAAAACATTAGCATCTGTTCTGGCGACTTTTTCGGCTACAGAATAGGCTTGTTTTATTTTTTGGGAAGTTCCTGTAAAATATCGTTTTTCTGTTTTTTCTGCAATTACCTTTTTAGTGTTTTTTCTGCTTTCGGCGACAGCTTTATCAATAATTTCAAGTAATTTTTCGTTATGCCATGGTTTTAAAACATAATCAAAAGCGCCAATTTTAATGCCTTCAACAGCGGTTTCTATTTTTCCAAAAGCGGTCATTAAAATTACAATTGTATTAGGCGAAAGCGTTTTTATTTCTTTGAGCCAATGAATTCCTTCGCGCCCGTCTTCAAAACCAATTCGGTAATTCATGTCCAGCAAAACCACATTTATTTCATTTTCATTCAAAATTGAAATGATTTTTTTGGGGC